>JAZFXR010000061.1:0-10685 GCA_036448835.1 Dehalococcoidia bacterium
CCTTTGAAGCTGCATAATTTGCCTGGCCTTCAAAGCCGTATCTTTCCATCACCGAGCCTATGTTGATAATCCGTCCGTAGCGTTTGCGCATCAGACTTTTGACAGCAAATTTGCACATGTAAAAAATCCCAGCGAGATTGACATTTATTACATCGTGCCAGTCCGATTCTTTCATCATGGCCAAGACGGAGTCCTTTCGAATACCGGCGTTGTTCACCAGGACTTCAAAATTCTCATATTTCGTGTCGATATATCTGAAAAACTCCTCCACGTCCTCGTACTTTGTTACATCCAGCTTCTGGATATCCATATTCTCAGCAAACTGGCTGTTATCTTGTTTAAATTGCGCCACTGCAGCTTCATTTGAGGTATAGGTGACAATAACTCTGCCACCAACCTTCAAGAAACTCCCGGCAATGGCTTTACCTATTCCTCTAGTGCCACCGGTAACGATGATAGTCTGACCTTTAAAATCATACATTTCTTGCCCCCGATGAGAGAAACTTGTCCACGTTATTGGCTACAATTACTCCGTAGTTGGCTGCACCCAGCCAACCGGACATGATAATCCCCACGGAGCCGGTGTGGAAAAGCCCTCGTATCTCTTTGGGAAGTCCCATACTGATCTTCAACCCTTCAAATTTGGTGCCGAAAGAGGCTCCGCTCAAATGGAGCGTATACCTTTGAAAGGTTTTTGGGGTGGCGGCTTCCACGTAGCCTACCTTATCTCGAATCTTAGGAACATATTTCTCCAAAGCATTAAGCGTTCGTTGAATCAAGTTTTCCTTAGCAGCTCGGTATTCTTTTTCAGACAGGTTCGCCCAGTCTTCGTAATTGGCATTAGTGGAGGCTACGACCGAGAACATATCAGAGCCTGGTCGGGTTTGTGGATAGTAGACTGAGAAGGTCCGGCTGGTAGTATTTTTGTTGCGAAGTTCTTCGGAATCGAATTTCTCCGCCTCTGAGGTAAAAAGCAAATCTCCTATGTAGTCGATCTTCTGGCCTTTTCTGATACCTATATACACCTGACAACTGCTGTTATTGAGGCGCACTTTTTTTGCCTCTTCTACGAAGCTATCAGAAAAGTTCTCGTCTCCGACTAGTTTATGTATAGCTGATAATAAATTGCCATTGGAGACAACAGCTTTACTTTTGATCATTCTTCCATTCGCTACCACTCCGGCAATCTTTTTGTCCTCGATGGCAATTCTTTCCACCAGGCATTTAGTTCGAATATCGACACCATTTTTCATGAGCTCCGCCCGCATCATTCCAATGATCTTATCCGTCCCGCCTTGAAAGGTATAAACACCTTTGTTTAGAAAATTGGAAAAAACAATCCCGTAGGTTATCGCAGGGTCATCCAAGGTCGATCCATTGGCATAGGTGATCGGTTCCATTATCATGCGGATAATATCATGACGACCGGGAAAAAATTTCTCGAATAGCTCTCTGGTAGTCACGGTTTGGTCATCGTAAAAGCTCATACCTCTGAGTGTGCTGACGAAGTTATCAATAGTCTCTCCGGGGATTCTGAAGCGCTCCTGCATAACACGTTTGAAATCATCACTATCATAGGTCGTTGCAAGGGAGAATTGAGGGTTGTCCAATCGAATCCCTTTGAGTTGAACTATTGAGTCAGCAATTTCCGGGCTCCAATACTTACGGCAGGTCTTAATCATACCTACTGGAAATCCATGCAGGGAGATATCAAAGATGTGTCCTCCCTTTCTCTTGAACCACGTAGCCAATCCACCAAGGTTATGGTGTTGCTCCAGAAGCAAGACTGAATGACCTCCTTTGGCGAGCATATTAGCGCAGGTCAATCCTGCCAAGCCGCTGCCGATGACAATTACATCGTATTCTGATTTTGTGTCTTTCAACCAATCGCTGTTCATTGAATCTCTGTTGTTTATGCCTTCTGCAGAGCATGAAGATTTGCCATGGAGATACCACTAAGCATTGCCCCGACAATCCCTAAGAATCCCTGGTCGGTGCCACAAATAAACAGATTTTCTAGATGAGTCATCCCCATTCTCATTTTATTGGGTGTCCCATAGACGGCGCCGTTTATGTGGCCAGTGAATCTGTGGATTGTTTTGGGAGTAAAGACATCCGTAAAGACTATAGAATCACGAAAATCAGGTATGAGTTTCACCACTTCACTGAGAGAGGTTCCCAGCCAGGCAGCCTTTTGGGCTTTGTACTCTTCCTCATTCAATCTGTTCCAGAGATCGAAGTTAGCCAGGTTGGTTATTCTAATCATGCCCTCGGGCAGAGGATTTTCGTATTGAAAGTTATTGGGGCAGCATATAACGCCACTGGAAACGTTGACTAGCTCGTCAGGTTTTCGATAATCAAATCTATCTGAATTGTTATAAAAGATGATGGTTGTTTCGTGTCCCATCTCAGCAGGTTGCCTGTTTAGCACCGTAATAAATTCTACCATAGAGAGTTGCCCTGCTTTATCCTCTATCCCCGTGGGATCATAGTTAGACAGAAGTCTCATGGTTTCAACATAACCAGCGGAGGATAGTATCCTGTTGGCCGTCAGGACTTCACCGTTATCGAGCGTGACAGATTCAATTCTGTTATTGGCAGCTTGAATACTTGTTACTGCGCACCTCGTTTTCAACTCACCACCGCAACTCCTGTATTTTCTCACCAGCACGTCAAGTATCTGGCGCACACCAGCTTGAGGTCTGGCAAAACCCTCACAGTATATGCCCTTGAACATAATGACAAACTGGCCAAATTCTATGTCATTTTCTTGAGCATTTCCGTAAAACATAAGCGGACAGAAAACCATATCGATAAGGAGTGGGTCAGAAATAATTGAGCCCACGACTTCGCGAGCCGAAATTGGTTTGGCATACAAGTTCAGTTCGTCATATTCGAAAATAGTCTTAAGCAGTCTCTGGAAATTGTCAGCCTGCGCCGTAAAGTTATCGACCACGTCCTGAACAAAGAAGTCGAGGTCATTATTAAACTTGAGGGTCTTATCCGGAAACTTAATTGCCGACACCCGTTGTGGGCAAAGAGCAAAATCTTCTCGTTTTAACTTGAGTTGTCGCAGCAGCTTTGGCAGTGGCGTTAATTTAACACCCTTGGGAACATAGTTGGTCACAGCATGAAGACCGACATCGAATTTACGTCCCCGAAGGTTGTAAAAGGAATTAAGCCCCCCAACACGATGATGTTTCTCCACGATGCAGACCCTTTTATCGTAGTATGCCAATCTAATACCAGCAGCAAGGCCAGACATGCCTGCACCGATAATTAGAACATCGTAATCCATAGTCCGGCTCTTCTTGAAATCAGAAGCTAATCTGAACTTTTGATCCCCGGGGAAAATGAGATAAAAATTTGTGCTTCTGGCCTATTAACACTACCGATTAAAGGTCTCTCATGCGTGGCTCTAGATAAGCTACAGAGCTATCTATCGTGGCTAACTGCATATAGTCATCCTCAGGAACTTCTACGCTGTAGCGTTTTCGTAGCTCCATAACGATGTCTAAGAAATCCATTGAGTCCAATTCAACTTGTTCTCGTATCGGGATATCGTCCTTAAGATTGGTCAGATCCTCATCCGGTATAATTTCGGCAACAATTCCCATAAGGACGGATTTAATTTCTTCCTTGGTCATGTAACCCCCATTTGTTTATTTGAAAATAGCGTTTCCAAGTTTATTCTTCAAACCTTTTTATGATGACGACTGAATTGATACCTAGCATTCCAAAGGAATTATTCAATATATAGTTGACCTTGTCAACCTTCCTAGGTTCATTAATAACCAGGTTCTCAAAAGAACATTGGGGATCTAGTTGATCCACATTGATCGTCGGATGAACGATGTAATCTTCGAAGGAAGGCAAATTCCCCGCCAATTCTAGAGCGGCGGCTGCCCCCATTGTATGACCAATATAACTCTTGGTGTTGTTTATATATACATTGACATGGTTACCAAAGACTTCTCTTATCGCCTGACACTCTGCGGCATCACCTTCACGAGTTCCAGTCGCATGTGTATTGATGATATCGATATCTTCTGCAGATATGCCGGCCTTGTTGAGGGCGAGTTTCATACACTCAGCTTGCCTCTGTGAGTTTGGGAGAACGAAATCAAAAGCATCTGAGTTGATAGCATAACCCACTACTTCACCATAAATCCTGGCTCCCCGTGTCAGCGCGTCGCCCAATCTTTCCACAAGGTAGATACATCCTCCTTCGGAAACAACCACGCCATTCCTATCTTTGTCGAAGGGGCGGCAAGCCTTTTCAGGGTCTGCATGAGAAGCCAGAGCACCTTCGCTCCTAAAACTGGCAAAGGCACCAAAGGCGTGAATGGTCTCTGAAACCCCGCCGGCTAGAGCCAAATCAACTTCACCCAGCAGCAACATTTGCAGACCTTGTATCAGTCCAATGTTACCGCCGGCGCAAGCGGCTCCCAATGTGTAATGTGGTCCAGTAATTCCCATATTCAAGGTTACTTCACCGGCCGGATTGTTGGCCACTATTCTTGGGTTGTAATGGTGTGACACGAATGTTGTATCGTAATCGAATTGCTTGATTTCGTATATTTGCTTTTCCGTATCCACGTTACCATGCTCAGTAATCCCGACATAGACGCCAATCCTCGATTTATCAAGGCAGGCGAGGTTTAATTCAGCATCAACCATTGCCTCTTGAGCGCAGTAAATAGCTACAGAGCCGGCCCTCGTTCCTCGACGTAATTCCTTCTTTTTTTGATACCTCAGTGGATCGAAGTGGCATACACCAGCCAATACTTCACCCATATAGCGTACGTTGAATTTCTGGATCCCGGATTTGCCAGTAAGTAGACTTTCTCGGAATTCCGCCAGGCTGTTTCCGTTTGGCGACGTCAGGCCAACCCCGGTAATTACAATTCGTGCTTCGTTATGTTTCCTTGCCATCATGGGATATAACTTCTATCAAGAATATATATATTAGAGCAGCTCAAAGAAATCTAGCTGTATACCTCCGAAGGGATATCTCTTTGACTTCATGTTGCTGGGGCTATTTTCTCTACCATTCTAGACCCAGCATAAGACAGACTATGCCGCTGCCAATCCCCATCATGGCAACCTTGTCGCCAGGGCTAAGGTAACCCTGGTCAATTCCGATAGCCATGGTAATGGGCAGTGAAACCGACCCAATGTTTCCTAGATATTCTACAGTGGAAAAGTTTCTTGCCTTATCTAGTCCCAGGGTCTTAAACAGTAACTTGCTATGTACGGCGCTAACCTGGTGAGTAAAAAACCTATCTACGTCGGGGTCTTTCCACTCAAGTTCTTGTTTTACAGCCTGCCAGGTGTCAGGTGCCAATTTTGCTCCGTTTTTGAGGAGCTCAGTAGAATTTGTGTGCATGTCAGGCAAAATGCTCGGATCGAAGAAGCAGGTATCCTCCTTTATACGACAAAGATCATTGTGCTGCGAGGCTGCACGCGTTACCCCACCAAGAAGCTTATGACCGTCTCGCGACAACGAGGAGTGAGTTAATACCGCTGCTGCTGCTCCTGACCCCAAAGTCAGCGTAGCAAAAGCCATTTTGACCTTTTCTTTGGTGATATCCGGGTCTTTTAAAATCTTATCGATTATTGCATCAACAACTCGTTTGCTACTCTCACAGCCAACCACTATTCCCGCTTTTACCTGACCCAACTCAATCATATTGGCCAGAGTTACCATTCCGTTGATGAAACCGAGGCAGGCATTAGAGATGTCAAAAATGGTAGCTGTGGATGGGAGACCTAAGGAATCGTGGACTACCGTAGCCGTTGCTGGCTCCAGGAAATCACGGGATACCGAGGTATGGAGTAGACAGCCGATATCCTCTTTTTTGACCCCAGACTTGCTAATAGCTTTTTCTGCTGCTCCTATGCTAGCCTGACTGGGCGAAACTCCGTCGTTCCACAATCGTCGTTCACGAATCCCCGTCATCATTTCCAGACGTCCATAGCGGAGATTCAATTCGTTGTATATCGGGGCTAGTCTTTCCTCCAGGCTCAAAGATGTGACGGTAGTCTCAGGTAGTTCATAACCGAAAGACTCAACACAAACCTTCTTATACCGCATTCAGTATTCTACTTCTTCCTCACAAGCATCGTGAGAATCCACGATGATATTAGCTGTATCAACTGCGCAGGTTCACTTCGGCCTGCTCGATATTAATCTCGGAATATGGAACTTGGTTCTAAGGTTTTCCCACCTTCCTGTGGACTCAGGGGGAATTAACTCGTCCGGAATATACTTACCGACTCCAGCAATGACAGCGCATACCTTTCTCGAGTTCGCTACCTCGTCAGGAACGTACTCATCAGCGATATTAATAACAAAAGACCGCAGCCTATTGGAAGCTACTTTCTCGACTACTCTAATTGCGAAGGAAATCAATCTATTTGGGACACGCTTATCTAGAAAATTGAGGCCGAAGAGCAGCAGCCTATCTGGTGCATATTTGTCTACAGCCTTCACAAAAATAAAGAACCCCCTCCTTACCAGGGACCTAATTACCGAATCAAGCTTGGGTTTTTTTTCCTGAGCTACCTTGTCCTCTGCCATAAACTCTCTCCTGGATAGTATATTCTTAGCATGCTTTACTACTATTTGTCAAAAACAATACTATCCCTCCCCTGATTGACACGCTTCAAACACTGGGGTAAAATACATTGTTTTGATATGGCAAATGTAAGGCTTGGTTCAGGTGAGAGTTTCGAGGCCCTGCTGCGCAGATTCAATAGACAAGTGCAGCAGAACCGTATTTTAGCTGAAGTTCGCCGCCGCAGGCATTTTGAGAAACCCAGTGAAGAGAGGAGAAAAAAAGCGGCAGCGAAAAGGCGGAAAAGTTCCAGATAGTTACCGCTGAAGAACTTCGTTCTCAGGTAGCCTTAGATTTATTCCATTGACATCTTTGGGGTCTCATTAAGAACAATAAAACGAATTTTTCGTATGGAGATGGTAGCCAACAGATGACGCTGAAGGACAATATTCAGGAAGCCGTCAAAAGAGCACTTAAGCAGCAGCAGAGAGTAGAAGTTGCCACATTAAGGTTACTATTATCTGAAATAAAGAATGCTGAAATTGCTCAGCAAAAGTCCGCTGACGATAACAAAGTGCTCGATGTTATTGCCAAAGAAGCAAAACGTCGTCGGGAGAGCATCGAAGCCTTCAAGCAGGGGAATCGTAGTGATCTGGTGGAGCAGGAAGAAGCAGAGCTGGCGATCCTTATGAGCTATCTTCCCGAGCAAATGAGTCGGGAGGAGATCGTAGCAATGGCGCGACAGGTGATTGATGCGGTCGGAGCAAAGGGGTCGAGCGATAAAGGCAAAGTCATGTCTCAGCTTATGCCTCAACTCAAAGGCAAAGCTGATGGCAAAGAGGTCAGCGATATAGTTACAGAATTACTTGCTGCCGTCTAAGCTTAGAAGGCGGTCGAGGTCTTACATTACGGCGGTATGGCGGTAAAAGAGCCCCCGCCATTGTTCTTTAGCATGGAAGTCGCTCCATTTCGAGGCATTCGCTATAACCAAAGAATCGTTGGTGATCTAGTCCAAGTCCTCTGTCCTCCATACGACGTCATCACTCCTGAACAGCAAAAACTCTACTACCAAGAAAGTAATTACAATGCTATTCGCCTGGAATTCCCGGCTGAAAGCCAAGAAACGACAGTAGATCGCTACCAAAGGGCAGCTATTACCTTTCAACAATGGTTGAAGCAAGGAATTCTTCAAGTTGACAGCGTAGCTGGTTTCTACCTGCATGACCATCATTTTGAGTATTCAGGCGAAAAGAGGACGAGACGTGGCTTAATAGCCCGTGTCAAGCTTGAACCCTGGGGCAGTGGTATATTTCCTCACGAAGAGACTTTTCCCAAAGCTAAAGGTGACCGTTTGCAGTTGGTGCAAGCTTGCCAAGCTAACTTCAGCCCCTTGCTTTCTCTCTATAATGACTCTGAGCAAGAGACTGCCCAGCTACTATCCCACACCGCACAAGGAAAACCACTAATGTCGTTGCGAGCAAAGCGAAGCAATTTCCCCGACTCTAACGAAGCCCATACTCTATGGGCGATAACCGAACCAGCAATCAAGCGGGAACTAAGCCAATTCCTATCCTCTCAGCCCCTGTATATTGCTGATGGACATCACCGCTATGAGACAGCCTTGGCTTATCAACAAGACAGAGCAAAAGAGCAACCTGTAACTGGCAAGGAAGCCTTCAATTATGTAATGCTGGAGTTAGTCGGCTTTTCTGGCCCTGGACTGGTGGTTCTACCTCTCCACAGGTTGATACGTGGCATAGCGCCCTCTATCTTGGAAGGGCTGGAAGACCAACTCAAGAACTTTTTTGTTCCTGAGTCTGCACCCTTAGAAGCTATTGATTATCAGCTGCCAACCGATAGCTGTTTGGGTATCCTGGGTTTACAGCCTGGTTCATTGGTCGTATTGAAGAGGCGTCGGGATATTTCCCTTGAGGCTATGATGCCTGGTAACCGGTCCCGAGCTTATCGGGAGTTTGACGTTAGCATTCTCAACCATATTATTCTGGAAAAGATAATGGGTCTTACTCAAAAAGAAGACATTGATTATACGGTAGATTTGAAAGAAGCTCACCAGCATATAAAAGAACGGAAATATCAATTAGCTTTCCTGTTAAATCCTCCCCAACCGGAGATGGTTAGCGCTATTGCCGGTGCTAAAGACAGGATGCCAGCCAAATCGACTTATTTTTATCCCAAGCTCCCCGCTGGCTTGGTCATCAATCCTCTGGACTGAATGGGTTTCCGGATAAGGCTACCTACAGCTTCACTGCTTTAGCACTGTAGATACCCGGAAGGGCGAGGATCTCCTGCAGGTGTTCTTCACCCAATGACTCGTCAAGAGCCAGAATCATGAGGGCCTTCCCCCGCGGTTGAAGCCTTGATAGATGCATGGAACTGATATTGATATCGGCTTTGCCGGTTATATTACCGATGGTGCCAACGAGCCTGGGCCGGTCAAGATGGTCACAGAAAAGGAAATATCCTCCACTGGGCACTATATCCATCCAGAAGTCATTAAACTGGACAATGTGTATCTCACTATCTCTAACTGTGCCCGATATTGTAGTAGTCCCTACATTGGTATTGACATCCAGTGTGAGTAAGTTGGAATAGTTCTGACAGGTCGCTTCTTTTTCTTCGCTGATTTTCAAGCCACGTTGAGCAGCGATAAAGCCAGCGTTGACCAGGTTGATTGTTTCCTCGCTTGTTTGCTGTAACAGCCCACTGATGAGTGCCACCTTAATAGTGCTGCAATCGTAGTTAGCTACTCCGCCGCTATACGTGATGTGTGTTGACTTTATTTGCCCCTCCATTAGTTGACTGGCAAGGTTGCCGATAGTTGCGGCCACTTTCATAAATGGTGCCAGCTCGGGGGCTATATGTGGAGCATTAACAGCGTATTTGCTGAATCGTCCCTGGAGTACGGCGAGGACTTCGTCAGCGATGTCTCTGGCAATGCTGGCCTGTGCTTCAATTGTAGAGGCACCCAGATGAGGGGTAACAATTATCTTTTCTTCTGTGAATAGGGGACTATCTGTTATGGGCTCTTTTTCAAAAACATCGAAGGCAGCGCCAGCTATCTTCCCAGTTTTAACTGCTTTGACTATTGCTGCCTCGTCAACCAGTCCACCCCGGGCACAATTGATAATTCGAGCCGTAGTTTTCAATTCCTCTAGCTCTTTACTACCAATTAAATTCTTGGTAGTTGCTGTCAGAGGCACATGGAGGCTGATAATATCAGCCTCTTTAAGAAGATGATCCAATGGTAACATGTCTACTTTAAGGTTAGCGGCATATTCCTTAGAGACAAATGGATCATGGGCAACCACGCGCATCTCAAAGGCCTGGGCCCGTTTGGCTACTTCAGAGCCAACGTTACCTAGACCAATAATGCCGAGTATCTTATTCCTGAGTTCGTTGCCAATCATTTCCTCTCTTTGCCACTTGCCTGATTTAAGGCGGTTATTTGCTTGTGGTATGTTACGTGCCATTGCCAGCATGAGTGCGATCGTATGCTCTGCCGCAGCTACAGTATTGCCTGTAGGGGCATTAACCACCACGATTCCTTGCCTGGTTGCGGCATCGACATCTATGTTATCTATTCCCACTCCTGCTCGGCCAATCACCTTAAGTTTCTTCCCAGCTTCAATAATTTTTGCCCTTACCTTAGTTTGACTGCGCACAATCAAAGCATCATAATCGCTAATTATAGCCTTGAGCTGCTCAGAACCTAACCTGGTTTTAACATCAACTTGAGCGTAGCTACGGAGGGACTGCATTCCTTCTTCAGCAATTGAGTCAGCGACTAAAATCTTCATCCTTTAACTAACCACTCTTGGCTCGGGGTAAAGCTTTGTTTAAGGCCTCCAATACTGACTTAATATCATCTTCGTGCACGGCGCCGAGATGACCAATGCGGAATATTTTGCCGGCCAATTTCCTTTGTCCTCCGGCAATGACTACATCGTGTTCCTCTCGGAGTACTTGAATCAGTTTGAAGACATCAATATTATCACTGGCATTAACGGCCGTCACCGTGTTGGAGGCATACTTTTCTTCAGAGAAAAGAGACAATCCCAGCGATTTTACTCCTTCCCTGGCAATCTGAGCTACTCGCGCATGCCT
>JAZFXR010000062.1:0-6561 GCA_036448835.1 Dehalococcoidia bacterium
ATAAGTAATTCGGACGTAAGGAAGATTACGGAATTGCTAATCCCCAGACTGGAGGGTCAACTTCGTGAAAGTAGCAATTATTGGAGCAAGCGGGCAGATTGGAGCATTCATTCGCGATGAAGCATTGGCACGGGGTCATCAGGTAACTGCGATTGTGCGCAATCCTGAGAAAGTAGCTGTGCGGAACCCAGGCCTTACCGTTATGAAAGCGGATATTCTCAAAGATAAGGTCGACGAACTCGTGAAAGGTCATGACGCGGTTATAAGCGCCTACAATCCCGGCTGGGGTAATCCAGATATTTATAATGAGCAAATCAGGGGCTATAAGGCGATTGTCAGCGGTGTAAAAAGGTCGGGAATTAAAAGACTGCTGGTTGTCGGTGGAGCTGGGACTCTTGAAGTCGCCCCTGGCGTGCTGGTTTTGGATACGACGAACTTCCCAGAGCAGGTGAAAGGCGGAGTGATGGCAACCAGGGAAACACTTCACATGCTCAAAGAAGAGAAAGAACTTGAGTGGACATTCTTAAGCCCGCCAGCCTCAATCGCCCCCGGAGAGCGGACGGGGCATTACCGGGTTGGGAAAGACCAGCTTCTAAAGAACGAAGAAGGCGAAAGCAGAATCTCCACACAGGACTACGCCGTTGCCATGCTAGATGAACTTGAACACCCGCAACATATTCGCGAAAGATTCACTGTTGGCTACTGAATTCCCGAAACACCATGCCAATGAAGCCTGCTCAAATCAGGTATTATGATTACGCAATACCCGGCTCATTTGGAGGATAACAGGTTAAAAAACCAGAGCACAGGTATACATGCTCTTCACGTCATAATAATTAAGCGGGAGGTCTATAAGGATGCCAGTTGTTCGTACACCAGATGAACGTTTCTCCGAATTGCCTGATTTCTCTTTCACTCCACGCTACATCGAGGTTAACGGATTGCGTATACATTATGTTGATGAAGGCAAAGGGGAGACCATAGTCTGTTTACATGGCGAACCCTCGTGGTCATTTCTATACCGTAAAATGATTACCGCCATGTCAAAAAAACACCGTGTCATAGCTATGGACTTTGTCGGCTTTGGCCGGTCCGATAAGTTCACCGAGCGGGAAGCATATACCTTTAAGATGCACCTGGACACGCTGATGGGTTTTATAAAGGCCACGGACATCGAGCAAATAACTGTCGTGGTACAGGACTGGGGTGGGTTGATCGGTCTGGCTGCGGTCGCGCATATGCCGGAACATTTTGCCAGGCTTGCTATCATGAATACCTTCCTGCCTACAGGCAGAGGCAAGCCCAGCGAAGCTTTCCTGGCCTGGCGTAGGTATGCTGAGACTCATCCTGATTTGCAGGTCGGCCGGTCCATACTTGGCGGCATGGCTCATCCCGAGAATATTACTAAAGAAGTCGTGGCCGCCTATGAGGCGCCTTTTCCTGACGTTACATATAAAGCTGGGGCTGCCATGTGGCCACTCCTCGTCCCCATTAGCCCGGATGACCCCGCTTCGGCCGAAATGCAGCACGCTCGGGAAGTCCTGTCAAGATGGGACAAACCAGCGTTGGTCATGTTTTCTGATAAAGACCCTATTACAGGCGGCGGTGAGAAATTCTTTCGCTCTCTCATACCCACAGCGAAAGACCAGCCGGAGATTACAATCAAGGACGCAGGCCACTTTATTCAGGAAGAGAAAGGCGAGGAAATATCCCAGCATATACTGGACTTCATAAAGAGAACGCCTGTTGCCTAGTATTTCGGTTGGTCCTGTAGGCTAGACGAGTTCCCAGGAAGCCATATCAATCAGGTCTCCCTTTCAGCTTTCCTTTGTCACACTGAGTAGTTTCCGGTCTATCTGGCCCGATTTCGTCCTGGGAAGGCTGTCAACAAACTTGATTTGTTTGGGCACTTTATAATCGGCTAAGCTCTGACGGCAAAAATCGCGTATTTCGTCCACTATAGCACTTTGTCTTTCCTTCAGGACTATAAACGCTGTAGGTATTTGCCCTTTGTAATCATCAAGGACACCGATACAGGCTGTTTCGGCTACTGCGGGGTGCTTCAAGAGAACTTCTTCAACTGCTGCAGGGAGAATTTTGACTCCCCCTGAGGGTACTATAATAGATGACGTTTTCTCCATAAACTCCAGATAGCCGTCCTCATCCAATTTAACCAGGTCGCCAGTGTGAAACCAACCATCTTTGAGGACCTTGGCTGTAAGTTCAGGTGATTTATAATATTCCTTCATCATCCAGGGGGCTCTGGCAACAGCTTCGCCTATACTGCCGCGGGGTAGTTCCCTGCCTTTTTTATCCAGCACTTTAAACTCAGCCAGGGGCTTCCCTGCCGTGCCTAATTTGCGGTCGCGAAAAGCACCTATAGTGACTATTATCAACTCGGTTAGTCCATATATTTCACACACAGTTAAGTGAAGCTTTTTCTCAAGCATCTCCATGAGGAGTGCTGAGGATTTTGCTCCAGCGGTAAGCACCCCCTTTAACGAACTAAGATCACAGCTCTGCATTGTCTCTTCATCTATCATAGCCATGGCATTAAAGCTAGCCGGGACGCCTATAAGCAGGGTGGCTTTTTCCCGCTCTATGGTCTCCAGGATACTTTTGGAACTGAAATGAGGCAGTATTGCTATGGTGGCTCTCGCCTTTATGGGCATAAGAACGACCAATCCAAATCCCAGAAGATAATTAAAAGGGAGCAGACCTAAAACAACGCTATCTCTCTCCAGTTCAAATTTCTCCACCACGATGGGCAGAATTGACATGAACGACGAGTGAGTATGCACTACTCCCTTGTTCTTTCCCAGCACGCCCAGGGTGTAAAAAAGGATGGCTTTATCCTCGCCTTTTATATCGACAGAGGGTGATTCAGTTGAGCTATTGGCAACCATTTCCTTGTAGGCGTCCGTATCAATTTCGAGGACCTGTTTCAGCAGGGGGCTATTGGGCAAAATTGAAGACAGTATAGGAGAGAATCTTTGTTCGGTAATCAGGATTTTTGAATCGGATTCACGGAGTTGAGGCTCGAGTTCGGGTGACTTAGCTCCAGCATCGAGAAGCACGCCGGCAGCTCCAGCTTTAATCGCTCCAAAGCAATTTATGACCCAATCAGGGGTACGGGATATTAGAATTGCTACATGGTCGCCTTTCTTTATGCCCAGACTGACAAGTGTGTTGGCTATCCTGTTGGAGGTTTCATTCAGTTCGCGGTAGCTAACCTTGCGGGAGCCAAGCACAATGGCTGTATTCTCTGGCACCTCGCTGGCAGTTCTTTCCAGCATTTGCTTGAGATTTACGTCATTCATTTTCTCCTCCGCGATTCGATGAATTTAAAGTAGGATTATGAGCCAATTTCCCATTTCCTGTCAATGGAATTCCAGTGGTACCATTCTAATTAAGTTTAAGTACTACTTCCTCAGAATACTGCTTTCTGTGAATGGAAAGTTGACAGCACTTCGTCAGCCATCTAAAGTGTCAAATGGGCGCACGTTGACCCCTTTGCTCCAAGAGTCTATGGAACCAGGATACCTTACGCTATACAACTCTGGCGAATTAGAGCGCCGTGCACAAGCACTTGAGGTTCGTTTGGCATCCTGCGATATCTGCCCCAGGGAATGCCGGGTCAATAGGTTACAAAACGAACCGGGCTATTGCCATTCAGGGCGTCTGCCCATAGTCTCGGCGATCTGCGCCCATCACGGTGAGGAGCCCGCCATTTCAGGAACCAGAGGGTCGGGGACAGTTTTTTTTGGTAATTGCAATATGAGGTGCGTTTATTGTCAGAACTACCAGATAAGTCAGAACTGGAAAAAGCAAATATCGAATGAAACGGACTGCCACACCCTGAGTGAAAGGATGCTCTACCTTCAGGATGGGTTGGGCTGCCACAATATCAATTTCGTTTCGCCATCCCATTTTGTTCCCCAACTCCTTCGGGCAGTTGTGGAAGCGGTGCCCATGGGGCTGCGAGTGCCGCTGGTTTACAATAGTAATGGCTATGATTCTATCGCTTCTCTCAAAGAACTGGATGGTGTAATTAATATCTACTTGCCTGATTTGAGATATGCCTCTGATAGACGGGCTAAGAAGTTCTCACATGCCCCGTACTATGTAGCACGGGCCCGTCAGGCTATTAAGGAAATGTATCGACAGGTTGGAGACCTGTTAGTAGATAAATCTGGCTTGGCAGAGAGAGGATTGATAGTGCGACATCTTATTCTGCCCTACGGGCTGGCAGACAGTGAGGAATCGTTAGCCTGGCTTGTTCGTGAGCTTTCTCCCACGGTGACGGTCAGCATAATGTCTCAATACATGCCGATGCACAGGGCTTCGCGAATACCACTGCTTTCTCGGAAGATTACAACTGATGAGCATGAAACGGTTCTCAAGCTAATAACCGACCTGGGAATAGAAAACGGCTGGGTGCAGGAAATGGGAGCAGCAGAGGAGTATCTCCCTGATTTTGAACAAAAAGGTCACCCTTTCTCCTCGACGAACTCCCAGGACGACATACCGATTAAGCCTGCTACAAATTAATTACCATATGACCAGAATACTACTTGCAAATATCTCTAATTAGCAGTTAATATAATATTGATTTCTATGAGCATGCATCGGCTGAAGAGATTATAAGCCAAAATATTAAAGGAGGTATCAATATCAATGGCAAAAAAAGAGTCAAAAGTATCAGAAGGGTCGCCGACCCCACCCGCGTATCCGGCCAGTTTGGCAATCGACTACCCGGACAGAGCCCTTAATCGGTTGACCACCTTTTTCAGGATCTTCACATTAATTCCGATCGCTATCATTCTGTCTTTGGTAAGTGGCGCGGGTTCTGGTTGGGACGGAATGCATGACTGGGAGTGGATATTCGCTGCGGGAGGTGTCTTGTTTCTAGCAACCTTACTCATGATTCTTTTCCGGCAAAAGTACCCCAGGTGGTGGTTTGATTGGAATATAGCATTGATCAAGTTCGGCACACGTGTTGGCGCTTATATTGGTCTGCTTACAGATGTGTACCCATCAACCGATGAAGAGCAGTCGGTCCACATCGAGATCCCCTATCCGGATGTCCCGAAAGACCTGAACCGTGGGTTACCGCTGGTGAAATGGTTTCTGGCTATCCCGCACTACATCGTCCTGGCCTGCTTGGGGATTGCGGCCATCGTGTGCGTCGTGATAGCCTGGTTTGCCATCCTGTTTACCGGCCGCTATCCTAGAGGTCTATTTGACTTCGTAGTTGGTGTATCCAGATGGGGACTGAGAGTGGCTGCATACGCTTTCCTGTTGACAACGGACCAGTATCCGCTTTTCAGTCTGGAATAGATTTAGCTGGTGAATTCCGGGGACACCGATACCAATTGGGGCTACCACAAATTGAGTATTGTGCCCCGGGGTACCGTTATTCGGGTGGTTCTGGCTGCACCTTAGCCTGGGTTCTCGCTGATAAGCCCCAGATATAGATGAAACCCGGGAGGTACTAGGGTCGAAGAGATCTCTCTTATACTAAGTAGCCAGGCGGAGCAAGTCATTTTTTCCCGGCGACAAACAAATATGAGGCAGATGCCGCGCCGGATTCTGCTATTGCTTCCTTGATCTTCTGTCCTTCCTCTATCAGGCGCATCCGGGCCTCCAGATCCGGATGGTTCTCAATTCTCTTGATTGCATCGTCAATGTCCTTGGTGATTTGGTGAAGGGTTGCCTGGTTTCTTGGGTCCTCACACTGATGCTTTCGTTCACAGAACAGGCAATCAACGGGATGCGTAGAATCAAGGATTTCAATCTCACTTAACTTCAAACCGTGGGCGATGTCCCTGATTTCCTGTCTTGTTAATGTCTTGTTATGAGTGATGCCTAGCAGGGAGTCTATTCTTGCCTCCCACTCATGCTCAAGTTCATCTGCTTTCTGTGCCTCTGTTTGCTCTCCATCGCAGTACGCCTCCTGAAGTATGAAGTTGCCACCCTTTCTGAGCACGCGCTTCATCTCGGTCATCACTTTGCTTATACCTGCAAGATGGTGCAGGGCATGAGATATGCACACGGTGTCGAAAGAATCGGCTTCAAGTTCCAGGCTCTCGGCATTCATTTGAAGAAACTGAACAGCCTTTCCTTCAAACTGTTTTTTGGCAGCTTCCATATCTTTTTTTGATTCATCCGAAGGACAATAGTCTATTCCGATGAAAGAATCGTAGGCTTTCAGAGTCTTCGTAAGAGTATCGATGAATCCTCCCCGTGCTGTGCCGACATCCAACACCTTACCCGCAGAAATCACGCCCAACCTCTCTGCTATTTTAGCTGCGTTGGATGACGCCAATCCCTTTGGCAGGTCGTTTATGTATAGTCTTCCTTTTTGCTGCTCATCGTTCGCCGTATTTGGATTGTGCAATTGCGGATCTCTTTCTGGGTACATCATACTCATCACCTATGCTTTGCGTTATTTCTTGGCGGCTTCTGTCTCTTCCAGCCGCTGAGATTATATCCTATGGCAGTAGCGGTTGGCTATAACTAGAGCGACTATCTATCGTGTACGGAACTGCGGCGAGTCTT
>JAZFXR010000063.1:0-5625 GCA_036448835.1 Dehalococcoidia bacterium
TTACGACATATAATGGCAGGGAAATACGCTGCGATGCCGGAACCAAGTGATTTCTATCTAGAAACAGTCAAAGACTGCTTCGAAGCTCTTAACACCGGTGAGAAGGGTCTTTCGAACACGGACGCTCGAAAACGGCTGACCCAATATGGTGAAAATCAGCTGGTCACTCTGGCAAAAACGCCTAGGTGGTTACAGTTTCTGCTGCAATTTAAAAATGTGCTTGTAATTATACTCATCATCGCAGGAATAATTTCCTTTGCCATCGGCGATTTTCGCGGTGGTTCCATTATGTTCATCATTGTATTAATAAACGCGGGCATCGGTTATTTTCAGGAACATAAGGCGGAACGTATCATGGATTCCCTGAAGAAGCTGGTGCAATCTCCCGCTAAAGTATATAGAGACGGTGAGTTGACTGAACTGCCGCAGTTAGAGCTGGTACCCGGGGACATTCTATACCTCGAGGAAGGCGACAAAGTTCCCGCCGACGTTCGCATAATTGAATCGTTTGATCTGAGAACCAATGATTTCTCGCTGACCGGAGAGTCAATGCCCCAGGAAAAAAACAGTAACACAATAAAGAAGAAATCATCTCTGGCAGACCGTGACAATATGGCGTTCCTGGGTACGACCGTGGCTACAGGTAATGCAAAAGGGGTCATCGCCGCCACAGGGATGAATACGGAACTGGGGAGAATCGCGGGTCTGACACAGGAAGAAAAAAAGTCGAAATCTCCCCTGCAACTGGAAATGCAGTCTATTGCCAACAGAATCACTGTTTTCGCCATAATAATCGGGCTTGTATTGTTTGGAGTTACTATATGGCAGGGGTTGGGTATTGGTATAGCGCTCATCTATGCCCTGGGCATTGCAGTCGCTGTTGTTCCCCAAGCGCTTCCAATGCAGATAACGGTAGCACTATCCAATGGTGTAGCCAATCTGGCCAGGAAAAATACAGTTATTAGGCAATTATCATCTGTAGAGACCCTGGGGTCGACTAATGTTATTTGTACGGATAAAACGGGCACGCTTACTAAAAATGAAATAACCGTAAGATACATCTGGTTTGATGGTCATCAATATGAAGTCTCGGGAGTCGGTTATGAACCAGAGGGAGACATACTGGATTCAAAAGGCAAGAAACTGACAGAGCGGGATATCGAGAGAATAGAAATCATACTGGATACTGCCACCATGGCATCTAATGCAGAGATTCATGAACCTGATGATGATCACCCGAGCTGGTATCCCATTGGCGACCCAACCGAGGCCGCCCTTATCACTGTATCAACAAAGCTAGGGACACACTCGCCCAAAGAGGACGAAGAAAACCCTGAGCTCAAGGAGTTCCCATTCGATTCCGAGCGTAAGAGGATGAGTTCTGTCCGGCAGTTTGGCAATAAGAAAGTTCTCTGCATGAAAGGGGCAATCGGTTCCGTTCTGGCAGTGAGCAAATACATCTACAAGCGAGGTGAAGCGGCCAGGCTAACAGAGAAAGATGTTGAGATGTTGAACGAGCTAAACGTCGAATACTCCAGGAAGGCGATGCGTGTCCTGGCATTTGGATATAGGGAATTGGCCGATAATAAACGTGATTATGAAATGGAAGATGTGGAGAAAAACATCATTTTGTTGGGGTTGATGGCAATGAATGACCCTGCCAAGGAAGGTGTTAAAGAGGCAATAGACGATGCGCATGAAGCCCATATCAAAACCTTTATGATGACCGGGGACCATGCCATCACAGCACAGGCGATAGGAAAGCAAATCGACCTCTCCCCCCAAAACAAAGAGGTAGTGGTAATTACCGGAGAAGAGTTGTCTGAAATCGGGGATGAAAAACTCGCACAAATTATGGAAGATAATCAGTCTCTTATCTTCTCCCGAGTTTCCCCGGAGGACAAACTACGAATTGTGAAAGCGTTAAAGAGTAAAGGGGAAGTGGTGGCAGTTACGGGAGATGGCGTTAATGATGCCCCGGCTCTGAAGAGTGCCCATATTGGCGTTGCCATGGGGAGTATTGGTACTGACGTGGCCAAGGAAGCTTCTGAACTTGTACTGCTGGATGATAGCTTCTCAACACTTGTATATGCAATACGAGAGGGCAGAACTATTTACAACAATCTGAAGAAAACGATAATCGCATCTCTAACCAGCAATGGCGGGGAACTATCTATCGTTCTTCTGGGGCTGGCCGGAGTAGCCTTGTTTGGTTGGCCAATCCCAATTCTGGTTATTCAAATACTGGCAATTGACCTGCTGGCAGAGATATTACCGCTTACTGCTCTTACCTTTGACCCGGGTTCGAAAGACCTGATGACCTCTCCACCGCGAAGCCAGAAAGAACACATCCTGAACAGGAACACAATGTTTGAGGTCCTGCTCCTGGGATTTCTGATGGGAGCTCTTGCTTTTATAAATTTCGTGGTGTTCATGGGGCGCACGGGTGCTGAACTTACAATGACACACGTTCTGTACTCAAGGGCTACTACCTTAAGTTACGCTACTATTGTCTTCTGTCAGTTCACTAATATCTTATCTAGAAGATACAACTACGATTCATTTTTCAACAGGAATTTTTGGAGTAACAAGAAGCTACTATGGTCGATTGTAATCTCAATCGGATTCACGTTAACGGTGATATACGCTCCTTTCATCAACAGGTTGTTAGGATTTGCTCCCTTGACCCTCAGCGACTGGGTAAGTGTGTTCGCCGCAGCCGCCATATTCCTGCTAGCTCATGAAATTATCAAAGCTGTGAAACGCTCAAGGCGTCCTTGAAGGTAAGATATTTCGAGTGTCATTCTACCCGTTGAACGTTCTAACGTTTATTTTGCTTGGTGGTATAATGGCCGAAACTACAGATGCCCATGGTTAATCGATACAACATCTGAAAGTCGAAAAGGAGGAGCAATGGATAGGACAGTTGTATTATCAGTGGGTGACATGCATAAACTGGGGTTAGGGAAAGACCGCATTATTTATGCTGGAATGCCATCCGAAAATGTTTTTTCTATTGTACAAGTGAGATGGGAATTCGTATATCGGGGATATTCCTGGAACCTATATTTCCCTAAAAACTGCAGCGAAATCAGAATAAATGGAGTCAATATCCTGTTAGAAAATGTGACTCCAAATGAGATTAGATTTAGAGCCTGATCAAGGGTGATGCGTAGTCGTGGGGTATTCATATGAGTCAAGCCATCAAATTGACAGCTTTTATCCTATTGATAATAGGAACTATTGGTCTTCTGGTGAATGAGTTTGTTGCTGATTGGGGCAGAGCCCCAACTCTGCTATTTGCCATTTTCAATTGTATAGGATTGGTCACTCTAGGCGTAACATATTTCGGTAGAAAAGGGGAGCAGTAGATATGTGGGGTGCAGGTTTTGCCAGGGGCATTGGTTGTGTGGATAGTGCGATATGATTGCCAAGTTTCCTGATCATAGCATGAAGAGGGAGGAACGAATGCTATATAGAGTACAGAAGAAAGACATCGTGCGGGCCTCAAAGGTATTGTCCGATGCCTTTCAGCATGATCCGGTCTGGAACAAGATCTGTGAAGGGGAATCCCATTTGGGGAAGCGGTTTCGCGCCGTCTTTGAGGCGCCTGTAAGGTATTGTCTGAAGTATGGTGAGGTTTATGCTTCCTCGGAAGACTTGGAGGGCGTCATAGGATGGCTCCCAGGAAGGTATGCCGACATGAATGCATGGGGCATGATACGTAGCGGAGGCATGGGTTCGGCGATTAGAATGGGATTGAATGTTGGGAAGAAGATGGGATCTATCTTCAAACCGCTTGCCGAAGACCGCCGTGAGCATATGGCTGGTTGCGTCTATCTGTACGTGCTGGTCGTTGGCGTGGCTACCGAGCTGCAAGGCAATGGGTTCGGTAGACAGCTGATTGACGCGGCGATTGAAAAATCCAATCGCGAAGGACTCCAGCTCTATCTAGATACCGCAACTAAAGAGAATGTGAAGATGTATGAACACTTCGGGTTCAAGCTGCTCAAGAAGATCACTCTACCGATAGTGGGTCTTCCTATGTGGGAAATGGTGAAGGAACCGCAGGTGTGAATTACACGGTTTTAGTAATGAGCGCCTGGATTGTCAACTAATAAAACAAGCTTTGTCATACACCACATATTTCTAATTAGGACAGAAGTCCGTTTTGCTGTTGAACAGTTACCATCTTGTTCGATTACAGTGGTTTTACAGGCACACAGATATCTACCACGTGTTTGCCGTCTGGATGCTGCTTTGGATCATTGAGGTAGAGCTCATAGCAGGGACCATCTTCAGGCTGGTAGCCACTTTCAGGTAACCATCCTCCGTAGACTGTGTTCCATGCATCCTGGTATTGGTCGGGCGTGATCTCAAAGTGGCCTACTGCATATTTGCCTGCCGGGATTTTGGCCTTTCCGATTTCGCCTTCAACCTGTGTATCTTCAGGAACCGTAATGCAGGCATCGGTTCTGAGCCGGCTCTCGTCCGTGATATCCGGATTGTCGTGGTACATCGTCATTACGTGCGTCTCCGGGAAGCGCAATAAACCTCGGGGACCAGCCCATGCCATTAGCTTATTGAAGAGCCTACCGAAAAGCTCCTGGTCCCCCTTATAAGGACCAATGTGCCGGATATAGGCAACATGTAACTCCGGCATGTCCTTGACTTCGACATTTGTCTGAATTGCTTTGTTCTTCATCTTTACCCTCCATAGTTGATTTCTTGTGTCTTGATTATAGTAGAGGGAAACATCAAAGTCTTTCCCGATATTGCTGACCGATTGTCTATCTTTGCTTTTTACTTTGCTATTCTTGTTATATTGAAGGTGGCTACCCGAACGCCAATCGCTTGCACTCATACGATATGTTTCACGAAATGACCTGGCAAACGCAGATGAACTGGAGAATCCACAATCGAAGGCTATCTCTGTAATGGACTTCTTGGGATTAAGCACAAGCCTGGCTGCAGCCTTTTCAACGCGAATCCTCTGTATGAAATCATTCAGTGTCTCGCCCACCATACCGCGAAATATCCTATGAAAGTGAAAAGGGGAGAAATGAGCAACATCAGCCAGTTCTTTCAATGACAGGTCTTCACTAATGTTGGCTTCTATGTAATCGATAACGCGATTTACACGTGCTGTATATTCCTCCCTACGGTATTTCGATTTAGGATCTTGCATGTCTATAACTATTCGTGATATTTGCTATGATTTCTCTTCAATCCATTTGACCATGACATCAAGGGCAAGACCTACGTTTCCAATCTGGCAGTGATTCTGAGCTTGTTCTTCTCTGGTAAAGACCCTGCCGGTTACCGATCGAGCATTAGTTAGTGCCTTTATCTGCATATCGTGCATTTTAAAAGGAATGAAGTGATCTTCTCGTCCCGTAAGAATCAGTACATCCTGTTTAACCAGCTCTGAATGCAGATTCCTCTCGTTGAGCTGCAAGACTACGTCCATAGCATCCACGGGAGTCTTCTTATCCGCAATGTACATCATGTTACTTACTGACCAGGCATGCATTTTGTCCTTTGACATTTTTCGTAGGGTCAACCGATTTGTTAGCTTTCGAAAACGTATGAAGAATAACTTCGCCAATTGCTGTGCTAGAAAGT
>JAZFXR010000064.1:0-9621 GCA_036448835.1 Dehalococcoidia bacterium
TAATACCACGAAATTCTATAGAAGGTTAATTACGAATGCGGGTCAGTGGTGGTAAAGTAAAGGGAACTCGGTTAAAAACTCTGCCGAAACGCACGGTTAGACCGACAACCAGTGTGGTAAGGCAAGCTATATTCTCTCTTTTGGAGAATAGAACTACTAATTGGCATCGTGTTCTTGATTTATATGCTGGCAGTGGAACTCTGGGTATCGAAGCTCTGAGCCGCGGGGCAGAATGGGTCGATTTCGTTGACTATAGAAAGAGTTGCTGTGACCTCATAAAGGCTAATCTGGAAAAAATAGGGGGATTAGAGTGGGCTCACATTTATTGCTGTAGTGTAAGCAAAGCAATTACCTTCCTCGACAAGAGTTATGACATTATCTTCGTAGACCCACCTTACTCTGATTCTACTACAAGTAATTTGCTGGTAAATCTAGCTAAGTCGAAATTGCTGGTGGCAGATTCTACAATCGTGCTTTGCCACGCAAACCGTTTCCCCTTAAACTCCGACTATGACGGTCTTCATCTTATTGCGCAACGCCGCTATGGTGATACTTTTGTTTTCATATATCAGAAGGAGGTTTGAATATGGACGTTGCAGTTTATCCAGGTACATTTGACCCCCTCACCTACGGGCACATGGACATCATTGAACGAGCAGCAACCCTGGTCGGTAAGCTCGTTGTAGGCATTTATGAGAATCCTACCAAGCAGCCGCTTTTTCCTCTGGAGCAAAGGGTAAGTTTGGTGGAGGAGGCAGTAGCTGGATTATCAAACGTCCGTGTTAAGGCTTTTAAGGGACTGACCGTAGATTTTATACGACAGGTAGGAGGAAAGGTCATGGTCCGTGGTTTGAGAGCAAATTCTGACTTCGAGAGGGAATTTGAAATGGCGTTGATGAATAGAAAACTGGCGCCAGATATTGAGTTATTTTGTTTAATGACTAGCTTGCAATATCAGTTTCTTAGCTCTTCCTTGATCAAGGAGGTGGCCAAATTAGGAGGCTGTCTTGAAGGCATGGTTCCTGAGCATGTGGCTGTAGCTCTAAAGGAAAAATTCTCTGTGCCTATGGAACTTGCCACTGGCGATGGTAAAATGTAAAATTAGGAGCTAAAAATTAAGGAGGTAACAGACGGATGGCATATAAGATTAATGAAGAGTGTATTAGTTGTGGTGCATGCGAACCAGAATGTAAAAATGAGGCCATAACTGAAGGGGATGAGATTTATATAATTGACCCAGATAAATGCACTGAATGCGTCGGCTGGTTCGATACGCCAAAATGTGTTGAGGTTTGCCCGACGGATGCCTGCATTCCTGATCCTGATCACAAGGAAACACGGGAACAATTGTTGGGGAAATGGCGCAAGCTACATCCCGGTGAGACACCGGTGGTCAGCTAGGAGACCTATTCGAAGACCACCCATAGGCTATTTAAAATATATTATAGAGCTCTAGTTATATGGTGCAACGTCTTGAAGGGTGGCACTACGAAATTCGAGAGTGAAGAATTTCCGAGAAAGATGACGTAAATCTGAATTCGGATCCCGTCCGAAATTGGGTAACCTAACTTGCTGAGCGAAACGATAAGTATAGACTTCGTTCCAAATATGTAAGATAGATACTAGAAATGTGGCTCGCTCATGTCGCTGTCGGATTGTCAATTGCTAGCTATACAGATAGTGTAGAGGGTATGGTGCTGGCAAATGCATTTCACCACCTGTCAAGTGTGGATCAATTAATAGTTGACACAGGATTGGCAAAGAAGGAATTCCATGATGCTGAACTACATACTCCCTTTTTTGCACTCGTGGTTGCAGCAATCGCTGCATTGTTTTCCTGGAAATATGCTTTGCTTGCGTTGATTTGCATTGGTACACACCTCTTAATGGATCTACCTACAAACACTGGGCTAATGTTGCTTTATCCATTCAGCAGAAGGCGATTCACGCTGAATCTGTGGAAAGACACAGGTGGATGGGGGTTTAAAGGTTTCTATCAGCAAAAATGGGCAATTGCTTTGGAAACTCCGATATGGCTGTTTGCTCTTTATAGATTAATAGTCACAGTTGTTTAGACTTTACATCAACTTGATGGGCAGCAACCTCAAACTCTTATTTGAAACCATTTCTTATGCAGTTATATAGTGTCGATGTAATGGTTAGCAAATGTCTCTCAGTGAAGAACCATTTCGCGTATGTATGTAGGGAAATTTCTCGCATGACTCAAAAGCGACATCTCACTGTAGGATCTTATGGCGACGTAACAATCACCGCATCGATTAGTTCGGGAAAAATCCTCTATCATTTCCTTTTGACTAAGATATTTTCTACGGTGTAGTGAACAGGGAACTAGGCTCCCGTCAGGCATTATGACAAGAAATCTTATGCCTGCCTGACAATTCGGCATATATCCTTGCTCAAAGAATTTTAGGGTGTCCCGGAGTGTGAGTTCTGGGTTAACTAGATTGATGCCCCGTTTCTTTAGTATTACTAGCTCGTTGATGGCTCGGTGTAAAACTTCCAGATCCTCTCCATTGTTGAGACCATAGTCCTTATTCCCTGTTCTCAGTGCAGTGTATGCACTGTACGATATATCCACACCCCACTCAGAAGCCTTTTCTGCTAGGGGTAAGATTACCTTCAAATTTGCCTTAGTTATAGCTGTGTTCAATATGATATCCCGAAATCCAAGCTTTGCTAATCGAGGAAGACTGTGCTCCAAACGCTTATAGAGACCCGGCCGTTGCCGAAATTCGTCATGCCGTTCATCAGGGAAGTCAAGTGACACCGAAAATTGGTTCACTCCTGCTTCACGTAGTTGGAGATAATTGCTCTCGTTCAGCAACGCACCATTGGTAACGAGTATCACATATTCTGGTCCGGCCTGCTGAATAGCCTTGACAATGTCTGCTATATCCTTCCGTAGAAGTGGCTCTCCACCAGAAATCTGCGCTGCAACTGGCTTTAGTTGACGAGTTAAGACCCCATAATCTTCTGGCTTAATTTGCTTTTCATCCTTTACTAATCCCCCAAGGTCACAGTGACGACAATCGCAGTTACAGGAAAGCGTTACTTCATAAGAAACCACTATAGGGTGATCAGTTATGTAGTTATGCATTCCCTTCGCTGCCATCTTAATGCCTTGTAATAAAGAAATGTTTGCCATTTATTATCCTTCTATTTGAAACCAATCACCGTACAGTTACCTAATGTTGAGGAATACGCTAATGTCAATTTATTCATGATTCTGCCTGAAGTGGAACTGGGATGAAATCGACCTCTTGCTCGTTCATACATTTTCAAACGTTTTAACAACGGTATGACCAGCATGGATATACTTATGTATTCCTTATACTTAGTGGAAAATACATTGTCGAATCCAGCCCGCTTCAGCATATCTGCAAGAGTCCTCGATGTAAATTGGTTTATATGTAATCTCCTTAGATTCCACCATTGTCTTCGGAAGATTTTGGCCAGTATGCTCTCAATATCTGGCGTTGATGTTGCCAGCAATCCTTCAGGTTTGAGTATCCTATGAACTTCTTTGAGAACTATAAGTGGGTACGGCACATGTTCCAGAACTTGCCATAGAGTAACTACATCGAAATAGTCATCTGGAAATTGCAGCTCCTCAAAAGGCTTTGCTTCTACATCCAAGCCAAATTCCTTTCCCGCATATTCTGCCGCATCTTGTGATACTTCAATCCCCTTAGTAGTATACCCGTGCTTGGCGGCGTGAAAAAGAAAAAAGCCTTCTCCACAACCTATATCCAAGAGTGTGGTACCGTTCTTGTGCCTCCTAATTAATCCTAATTGTGATTGGGCTGCACGCAAACGACTTCCCCGAATGATGGGAGCATCGGTATTTTCCATCTTGGAATAGTCACCATTGATTTTACTCGCTTTCTCAATGGGATTTACATATATGAGATGACAATTCTCACACTTGACATACCTTCCATGTCCATTTTCCCATAGCATATATACGGTCTTTATGCCTTCTTTGAGGTCGGCTTCCCCTATATTAGAGTCAAAAATCACAGTAAAATCGTCCTCTCCACAGTTAGGACAGTTGCGGTATTCAAAAAATGAATCCATCTTACAGAATTACTAAAGGCGTTCAGCTTTTTTATGAGCGGCGGCGACAGCCTCGATGATAAGAGAGCGGAATCCTCCCCTTTCAAGCTGAAGAAGAGCCTCGGTAGTGGTTCCCCCAGGCGAAGTAACCATGTTCCTCAAATGAGCAGGATGTTTGCCTGTCTTGTCAACAGTGCGTGTGGAGCCAAGTATAGTTTGTATCGCCAGTTCTTGGGACAGATCGCGAGGCAAACCAATATGAACACCAGCATCTATGAGCGCCTCGATAAAGAGAAAGACATAGGCAGGACCACTGGCGCTTAAAGCAGTGGCCATATTCAAATATTTCTCATCGGCAACATAAGCCTCTTTACCCAGAGCTCCTAGTATAGTCTGAGCTAACTTCTTTTGCCTCTGCTTGGTCTCAGTAGTTGCCGTCCAGATAGTCATTCCTTCACTAATTTGCGCTGGCATATTGGGCATAGCTCTAATTACGGAAGAATGATTTAGACCATGGCATAAACTGGACAGAGTGGCCCCAGCTACTATGGATAACACCAGCTTTCCGGGCGCCAACCCTTTTATCTCTTCCATTACCTGGGGCAGATTCTGAGGTTTCACTGCCAGGATAATCAAATCTGTATTTGTCACCGTTTTCTTATTATCGGCTAAAGTATTCACACCATATTCCTTGTTCAATAATTCACGCCGCAACAGACTGATATCACTAACCGCGATATCTTGCGGCGCAGCCACCCTTTTAGTCAAAAGGCATTTGATTATCGCTTCTCCCATAGCACCACCGCCAATAAATGCTATCTTCATTTTACCTTACTCCTTTGTGCTCATTTCACGAAGCTACAACTATATTGACCACTCGCCTGGGGACATAGATGACTCTAGTGAGTTTCTTGCCATCAATATAGGCCTTCACCCGCTCCCGATTCAGCGCTAATTCCTTGGCTTCAGCTTCGCTTATGGAAGCCGGTACAAGCAACTTATCACGAAGTTTGCCATTTATCTGAATGACTAGAGTAATTTCTTCTTCCTTAGCTAACTCTTGATCATACTCAGGCCATGGTTGATTATGAATGGTATAGGAATGCCCGGTTCTGGCCCATAATTCTTCAGCAAGGTGAGGAGCAGTGGGGGCAAGGAGAAGGAGGAAATGGCTAATAGCTTCCCGCCATAGAGAATCGCACACCATCCCACGCTCTTTGACTTTGGATAAATAGTTGCTGAATTCCATAAGACTGGCCACCATGGTGTTAAAGCGGAGCCTCTCTAAATCAGCAGTCACTTCCTTAATTGTCTTATGCATTAAATGCAGGAATTCTTTCTCAGTCTCAAGATCAACAACACGGCTAGAATAGTCTGTCGTCGCCAAGCTCCACACTCGGTTTAGCCACCGACTGACTCCCACAAGACCTCTATCATTCCATTCCCCTCCCAGTTCCCAGGGACCGATAAACATGAGATATCCTCGAACGGCATCAGCTCCTACCTCAGCCACGTATTCGTCAGGCGCAATTACGTTGCCTCTAGATTTACTCATTTTATCGCCACTACAAATTATGGTTCCCTGATTGAATAAACGACTGAAGGGTTCATCGAAATTGACCAGGCCCATGTCTCGCAATGCTTTGACAAAGAAACGAGCGTATAGGAGATGCATGACTGCGTGCTCAGCACCCCCGGTATATAAATCCACAGGCAACCAATACCTCATTTTGTCAGCATTGAAAGGGGCATCACCAGTTTCGGGACTGGTGTATCTTAAGAAATACCAGGAAGAACACACAAAAGTATCCATAGTATCGGTTTCTCTTTTTGCTGTCCCAGAGCATTTGGGACAGGTCGTATTGACGAATGATTGACAATATTTCAGGGGAGATTCACCAGTAGGTTTAAATTCCGCATCGGGAGGCAGCAGAACGGGTAAATCCTCTTCGGGTACGGGGATTATGCCGCATTTATCGCAGTAAATCATAGGTATGGGTGCTCCCCAATACCTCTGCCTGGAGATAAGCCAGTCACGAAGTCGGTAAGTAATTGTACGTTTGCCCCATCTCTTTTCCTCCAATAAATTGCAGATTGCCTCATATCCCTGCTCACTGGTTAAGCCGCTAAACTCTCCAGAATTTACCATTGTACCTGAGTCAGTATATGCTTCCGACAATTCCTCGCCCGTCCAACCGAGAGGAGCAATGACTGTCCGCACAGGCAGCTCAAACTTTCTGGCAAACTCGAGGTCCCGTTCATCATGAGCAGGTACCGCCATTACTGCTCCTGTGCCATAGGTTGGCAGCACATAATCAGTAATCCATATAGGTACTCTCTCTCCATTTAGAGGATTGACAATATAGCTTCCCAGAAAGGCTCCGGTCTTCTCCCTGCCTATTGCTGTCCGTTCGTACTCAGTTTGCCGGCGACACCAAGCAATATATTCGTCTACTTCAGCTTTATGCTCCGGAGTAGTTAATTGAGGGACTAAGGGATGTTCTGGAGCCAGGAGGAAGAAAGTCGCCCCAAAAACAGTATCAGGGCGGGTGGTAAATACCTTTATCTCTCTCTGTTTTATACTCGCATCCTCAAGTCGGAAGGAAATTTCAGCACCCTCGCTCTTGCCCACCCAGTTCCTCTGCATTATCTTTATGCGTTCCGGCCAGTCCAGACGGCTATGATCGAGCAGTTCCTCGGCGTATTTAGTAATTCTGAAAAACCATTGCTCCAGCTCTTTTTTGGTCACTGGTGTGCCGCACCTCTCGCAAGAGCCTTCCCCTACCACCTGTTCGTTAGCCAGCACTGTCTGACATTCAGGACACCAGTTAACAGGTGCCTTAGCCCGATAGGCCAGGCCAGCGTGATAGAATCTAAGGAAGAACCACTGTGTCCATTTGTAATATTCCGGCAGGCAAGTAATTACTTCACGGTTCCAGTCATATACTGCCCCCATACTCTTGAATTGGCGGCGCATATTATCTATATTCTTCACTGTCCAATCATAGGGGTGGATTCCGTGTTTGATAGCAGCATTTTCTGCCGGTAAGCCAAAAGCATCAAAGCCCATGGGGTGCAACACATTATAGCCCTGCATCCTTTTGAATCTGGCACAAACGTCTGAAGGTGACATGGCGTACCAATGGCCAACGTGAAGGTCTCCTGATGTATAGGGGAACATAGTCAGGGCATAGAATTTCGGGCGCTTACTATCTTCCTTCACCTCATGAATATGGTCAGCTGCCCACTTATGCTGCCATTTCCTTTCGATTTCGTGAGGACTATATTTCTGAGCCATATCTGCCAAATTCTAACTCAAGTCAGGACGAATTAAAAGTCTCAATCTTCCAGTACAAGACGGGCCTGGAGAGAACATTGATATCTAATGCCGGGTGAGCCTAGGTAGGAAAACATCTCGTTTATCATTGGGGCGTGCAATCGATCATGAACGATGAAAAGCTAACCACAATAGAACGGGGCAAATGCATCTCTCGACATGCATATCGAGCTGACCGAGGCTCATCTATATATTAGCAAAGACTGTGACCGGCATCTCTCCGATACAGGAGATCGAGCCAGAAAATAGGACATCATTCAAATTGAAGGTTGGGGTGGAAGATTAGCCAGCACTATCCTCCGGTATCATTTGAATAGCGCCTCTGGGGCATACGGCGGTACAAATACCGCACCCTTTGCAATAGCTGTAGTCAATCTCAATCTGATTCCTATTGCCATTCCTTGTTATGGCTAAGTCAGGGCAAAGCAGTCGGCATAGGTCACAGATATGACACCTCTTCAGATCTATTATCGGTATATGTGTTCTTCCTTCCACCGGCGTTAGCCTATCGCCTTTCCCTATTTATCTCCCGTGTATTTGATCGGACCTGGGTCCGCCCAGTCTGAATCCGATATCCATAGCTTTTAGATTCAGCTGCCTCAATTTTCCCGGAATAATTCCTCTTATTGCAGATTCTAGCGCCTTTTTACTAACTACGTCGGTCATTTCTACGGCTGCGCTGAGCATGATTACATTGGCAACTATTCCGGTACCGAGTTCCTCAACTGCTGTGTCGGTAGCAGGAACCCCTACATGTCTTAATCCTTTCATCTCCTCAGGAATAAACCGCTCATCATAAATCACGACTCCCTCACCGGGTTTGACGCGTCCGATATATTTGTCATAAGCAGTCTGGTACATGGCAATCAACGTATCGGCGGCAATAACAAAGGGAAAGATTATTGGCCTCTCAGATATCACCACTTCGGCCCGACAAGCTCCCCCTCTGGCCGCTGAGCCATAGGAATTCGTGCTGCTAACCCATTTCCCATCACTGAAGGCTGCTTGGCCTAGTATGGTGCCAGCCAAGACAATACCCTGTCCCCCAAAACCACACAGTATGACCTGCTTAATCGGCCCCATTAGTGAACTCCCCAGTTATTATCTTACCCTTCAGTTCCTCTGATGATAACTTCATAGCCTTCTTCTTAGTGATGCACTTCTCCATCAGGTTCTTGATCATAGCTACAGGAGTATCAAGTTGGTTGTATCTGCCAAATTGGGTCGGGCAAGGTGACAAAACTTCGATGAAGCAGAAACCATTAATTTGTAAGGCCTTCTTGATGCTTGCTATCAGCGCAAATGGCTGAGTTACCGAATAGCGGGCTGCATAGTTGGCACCGGCAGCGATAACAAGCTGGCACAGGTCAAGTGGCTGATAAGAATTTCCCTGGGTTGTTGTTTGCGTAAAAGCACCTACAGATGTAGTAGAGGAGACTTGACCCCCGGTCATCCCATAAACCATGTTGCTGGCACAGATGACAGTCAAGTCCATATTTCTACGTGCGGCATGAATAAGGTGGTTTCCCCCAATATCCGCTAAATCGCCATCCCCACCGACAACCACCACCCTCAATTTTGGGTTAAACAACTTAGCTCCTGTGGCAGCAGGAATAGCCCTGCCATGGAGAATATGAAGAGTATCAGCATTGAAGTGGGGGCTTGGTATCCAGGCAGCACAACCTATACCGGAGACGAATAACATCTCATCCATGTTTAACTCAAGCTGATGGATTGCCCTTAAAATCAATCCCATCAAAATTCCGTGACCACAACCGGGGCAGAAGGGTGTTGAAATTAATCCCGGTCGCAAATACTGTTGCATATCCCTGGGCATTAGAGATACCTCCTCAATTGCTCTATAATGGCACCAGGGTATATAACTTCCCCATTAGTTTGAGTAAACGCTACTACCTGACAAGAGACATATTTGCTTACCTCTCCGGCAACCTGTCCTTTGTTCATCTCAGGAACAAACAATACATCAGCCCTTGGGCCGATCATCTTTTTCAAGCTATCGGGAAAGGGCCACAGAGTCTTGAGCCTGAGCATCCCTATTCTTCTCCCTTCCGCCCGGAGGGCCTCAACGGCAAATAGCGAACTCCTTGCCGTAAAGCCATAACTGATAACAACTACCCTGGCGTCCTCCAAATAATAATCCTCGTAGTCAATGATTTTTTCCCTATTGTTTATTATTTTCTCACTTA
>JAZFXR010000065.1:0-3916 GCA_036448835.1 Dehalococcoidia bacterium
CGCGAGGCTAAAGGTAAGCCATAATTTTCCAATGTCACCATGGTCATACTTTCAACTTCTCCAATGACCTAATGCTCAGCTCTGTATCCAGAGCACAACGAGGTATATTCCCACAGCTATGAAGATAATGGAGACTACCACACGAACGATTTTCTCGGCGCGGGTGACCGCGTTAAGCCATGTCGAAACCCTGGCTACACCGAGGGATATCAGCACGCCGAATACTAAGACGGGTAACCCGGTGCCAATGGCATACACCGCAGGCAGTGCCACACCACCGGCAGATTTAAGAGCCAAAGGTATTAGTACTCCAAAGAACAGCACAGCGCTATAAGGGCAAAAGGCAATGGCAAAAAGAGCACCTAACAGGAATCCCCCTATCATCCCCCAATTGGCGACCTTTTCTCCTATCGAAGACAGTCTTCCACCTCCCAAACTAAAGGGCATCCTGTTTATGTTCAGCATTATCACCCCTACCACTATCAGAAGTGGCCCCAGGATTTGTTCACCGAAATCCTGGAGAAATGAAGCTAGCCCGGGAATCTCAAGTCCAGCCACAATTATCAGGGCGCCAATGATGGAATAAGAAAACATGCGCCCCAGCGTATAGAGCAAGCCAGTTATAACAGCGTATCTGCGGTCCTTCACTCTACGGTTAACATATGCTATGGCAGCAATATTGGTAGCCAGGGGACAGGGACTGATGGCAGTTATCAACCCCAGAAGCAGGGCTGACAGGATTGGTATATTGACGTCTCCTAGAATGCCACTCAAGTCCATTAGATCTCTCCGTTGAGGCTCTTCTCGATTTTGTTCTTCACTACTTCAACGAATGCCTCGTCATCACCTATGACAAGCCAGATGTCTGTTACCTGTTCAATGTGGTTGGTGCCGTCTTTGATGGCATTGATAAACAGGGATGAGGTATAGGCGCCATATTCTTCAACAATAGCGGCGTTTTTGTTGTCCTGTACATCGACCGATTGGAAAGTCAGTCTGCCGCTGTCCAGCTCGTCATCAAAGTAGGTTTCTACGGTATCGCGTGTCGCTTCCTCTGCGTAGCTACAGCTATAGCATTGCTGTGTGCGGTGAAAGTAAACGACCTCGACCTTGTCAGCCAGCCCTGAGGAGTTGTTTGAAGTTGGAGGTGTCGCAGGTGATATCCCGTAAGCCACTATCAGCCATACGGCTAAGCATACCACGACGATAGGGATTACAATCCATAGAATCTTGGTTACCTTACTCTTAGGTACTTTGTTCTTGTTTCCTTTGTTTTCGGTTGCTTCAGTCACCTTGCTACCTCCTTATATACGTCTGCAGCTCCTATACCGAGAATTACTCTCTATCTTTTGTTTTTATCCTCTTCTGGTAAGGCGAGGGCAATCAACTGAGTAATCTCTGCCTTGTTGGGCACCCGCCCGGCACAGACCAGTTTTTCGTTGATCACCAAACCAGGGGTGGTCAAGATAGGATATTCCATTATCTTGTTGATGTCTTTTACCTCCTCAATCTCAGCATCAATGCCCAGTTCTTTCACTGCCTCCTTGGTCGTCTTTCCCAACTGGTGGCACCTGGCGCACCCGGGTCCAAGAATCTTAATATTCATTTTTAACCTCCTGATTTTATTATTGCGTAATAAATCCAAAGATATAACCTGTGATAGTAGCAAATATCACTACCAAGGCGATGTATGTAAGAGTTTTCTTTGTTCCCATTATGCTGCGAATCACGAGCATATTGGGCAGAGATAATGCCGGGCCTGCCAACAGGAGCGCCAGTGTGGGCCCTTTCCCCATGCCCAGGTCCATGAAGGCGCTGACGATAGGAACTTCGGTAAGTGTGGCGAAGTACATTAGTGCTCCCAAGAAGGATGCGATGAAGTTGGCGAAGAGACTGTTGCCACCCACCCAGTTGGCAACCGCTTCCTGAGGAACGAAGGTGGTGATAATGCCCGCAACAAACACGCCACCCAGTAGCCAAGGAACAATGAGGCGAACAAAACGCAGCGTCTCTTTCATCCATATACCGAGCTCGGTCCTGGTAAACCAGCGCCAGAGTATAAAGGCCAGGGCCACAAGCAGAACACCGGTTACAATCCAGTTCTTTGAGGCAGCAAAGACTAATATGCCGACCAGGACAGTGAAGAAAGTAATCTGCTGCCACCATTTCTTGGATTCAGGATCAGCCATCAGCGAATCGAATGCTGTTGAGTCCTTCAATGATTCTTCCTTGCGGTAAATCGTTGCCATAATCAAGCCGATGCCAGCAGCGAATATGACAGCGCCTATTGCTCTGGCCAGTCCCAGATCAAAACCGAGGATGCGCGCTGTATAGACAATAGCCAGCACATTGATTGCAGGACCTGAGTAAAGGAACGCAACTGCCGGACCTATACCAGCGCCTCTCTTGTAGATGCCGCCGAATAGAGGCAGGACCGTGCAGGAACAGACCGCCAGAATAGTTCCTGAAACCGACGCAACGCTGTATGAAAGGAGCTTCTTCGCCTGTGGACCGAAATATTTCAGCACCGATGCCTGCGAGATAAAGACTGCGATGGCTCCCGCGATGAAGAATGCCGGAACAAGACAGGTCAGTACGTGCGCCGACAAGTACGCAAGTAAAGCATTCCAACCCCCCTGTAATAATTGCATTAGAATCGACATGCTAGCTATTTCCTCTAATGCGCATTAACGCATATAAAATATGAAAAAAAATTATACGATGGTATTTTCTGCACGCATTTTCTCAGCACAACTGGGGCCCACCCGCATTGCTTTCTTCAAGCGCTCTCTATCCTGTTCAAGCACCTTGTCACCTTCCATAGCCTTAGTTACTGCCTGTACCAGATCGGCTACGAATTCATTCATGTCATCCATATCAATGGAGTAGAGTGACCAAAATCCATCCCTTCGCAGTTTAAGAAAACCGGCCTCGTAAAGCGCAGCCAAATTACGTGAGGCTCTAGTCTGCGAGATATCCAGTGCCTGCATTACTTCACAGACGCAACACTCCCTCTCGAGCAAGATATTGAGCATTCTTAACCTGGTTTCATCGGATAGAGCCTTAAACAATTTCACAGAATCTCTCATTATTATTACCTGAATGTTAGTTGTATATGCACATTTCCGCATATTATAACCAGAGGCACATTACTCGTCAAGGCAAAACAAATTCCACCTTTCCTAGAGGAAATGCACGATACCCAAAGGCATTATGCCCCGTTTGCCAACGCAACGGTTGAGGGCCAGGAATCTTAGCTAAGTAGTTTTTTGTACAGCATCCAAGCCATAGCCGCTGGGCGCGGTTTCCGACCCGCGGTTGCGGAGTTATGGACCCGAGGCGAGATTCCTGGCGTAGCGACCTAGGGGAGGCAGAGGGGGGCGGCCTAGAACTCCGCGAAACGAGTCCCAGGAGCCCCACGCCTGGCCTTCCCCGGCCCCGCGAGGTTAAAAGAGAGGGTCAGGCCATGACTTTCCAGTGCTACCATGGCCTTAGGGTTGCACCCCCCACGAATACTCGCACTGGAATTGCGGAGGGCGTTGGCAGTGCCTGCGGGGTGAAAGTGGGGGCGGGGATTGTCCCCGCCCCTAGGCTCACCAGGGTTGCTGGACATGGTGAGATCTTATGTTTAATCTGCAATCTCGGCAAACAATTTCAGGGACGGCACGGCGAGGAGCTCTGGGTCGTACACGGTCATCTGCAGTGGTTCAGCGAGGAACTGATTGTCAACCAGTACAAACGAATCGAAAGTCCCGCCTACAATCCCATAGAACACCAGATGCGCCGCCGGGTCCTGGATCGGCGTTACAGTCCCGTGTGTTTTCTGGACGGGGTTAGCGAAGTAAAGAGGCTCAATCACCAAGACCTCTTCTTCATAGCCGAACTGGTCGTGCAGATCGACATACACCTCCACGGG
>JAZFXR010000066.1:0-5227 GCA_036448835.1 Dehalococcoidia bacterium
CACCACGCCCGGTATAGGTTACCCCCTTACTTTCTATTCGTATTAAAACCTCCCCGATTGCATCAATCCCCTCGGTAATCGATTTAACGGTGAACTCCGTGAGTTTATTAGGTATCCCAACTATGCGATTGATAGCTTTATATACAGCATCCACAGGACCGGTGCCCAAAGCAGCATCAGCCAAACTTTCCCCCTCTGGACCGAGGAGCCTGACTGTTGCCGTAGGGATACTATGGTCGCCGCAGGAAACTTCAACATGATCAAGATGGTACACCTCGGTAACAGTGCGCAGTTCTTCAGCTATCAGAGATTCAATATCCCGATCTGTGACATCCTTTTTCTTATCTGCCAACTCTTTGAATCCCTGAAAGGCACGGTTTAAGTCTTCTTCGCTCAAAGTGTAGCCAAGCTCGGACAGTCTCTCCTTGAAGGCATGTCTGCCACTCACCTTACTCAATACTAAGGCGCTCGAGGGTATGCCAACCGATTTGGGGTCCATAATTTCATAGGTGATAGACTTTTTAAGCACACCGTCTTGATGGATACCTGACTGATGGCGAAAAGCGTTTGCTCCAATGATAGCTTTATTAGGCTGGATGGAAAAACCAGTAAGCTCGCTAACTAAACGGCTTGCCCGGTAAATTTGAGTCGTATCCACATCAGTGGTGAGATGGAAGAAATCCTGGCGAGTCTTTAAGGCCATGACGATTTCCTCTAGAGAAGCATTGCCAGCTCGTTCACCGATGCCGTTAATAGTACATTCAACCTGCCGCGCACCTACCCTTATTGCCTCGAGACTATTAGCCACAGCCAACCCCAGGTCATTATGACAATGTACGCTGACCACAGCCCTATCGATATTGGGCACGTTGTCCAATATGCCCCGGATTAAACCGCCAAATTCCTGAGGAGTAGCATAGCCCACAGTATCCGGTATGTTAACCGTGGTTGCTCCAGCGTCGATCACTGATTCCAGAATTTTGTAGATATAAGCAGGATCAGCACGACTGGCATCCATTGGTGAGAACTCAACGTCGTCTAAATAACTCTTAGCTCGAGTTACCATTTCCTGAGATATCTTTAGAACCTCATCCCGACTCTTCTTGAGCTGGTGAGATAGGTGAATGTCTGAAGCCGAAAGGAAAACATGAATCCGGGGATGTGCAGCATCCTTAACCGCCTCCCAGGTCCTGTCTACGGCTTCAGTATTAGCAAGGGTAAGAGCGCAAATTGTGGGACGCTCAAGTTCCCGGGCAATAAGGCGAACAGCCTCAAACTCTCCAATTGAGCTGGCAGGAAAACCAGATTCGATAACATCAACACCAAGTCTATCCAGTTGCCTGGCTATTCCCAGTTTCTCCTGAAGGTTCAAGCTCGCTCCCGCGGCTTGTTCACCATCTCGTAACGTGGTGTCGAAAATAATGACCTTTTCCATGACCTTCTGCGTCAACAGAATGGGTAATATCTATTGCTTCTCCAGCAGATTCTATCCTTATTTCTGATGCTGTCTCTCCTCTCTTAAATCAAGGTAACATATAAAGAATCATGTATTCTTTGGAGCCCTAGCCAAGATGTCCCTTTTCAGCTATGATACGGTAAATAACATCTGCACCCAAAAGGCTCGTTTGTGCCCGCACGGCAGACAGTTGCGTGTAGTGAGACAACGATGAATAGGATAAACGCCAAGGACGAATTTGTCAATCACGGTCAGGTGGAGACATAATTTGGTACCATCAATTAACTGCAAGGAGAGGAGCAGGACTATTCTATCCTGACAACAAGCCTAATAATGGTGCTGATAATAGATAACTATGATTCCTTTGTATATAACCTGGCCCAATATCTGGGGGAATTGGGCTGGCAACCAATAGTATATCGTAATAACCAGATAACTTTGGCTCAAATCGAAGAGGTAGCCCCCAGTCATATCATTGTCTCCCCAGGCCCCTGTACACCCTTAGAAGCAGGTATGTCCAACGAAATAGTACGATATTTTGGCGGAAAAATCCCCATACTGGGTGTATGCTTGGGGCATCAATGTATTGGCTACGTCTACGGGGGCAAAATAGGTCGAGCTTTGCCAGTCCATGGCAAGACCTCCACTATCCACCACGATGCCAAAACTATCTATCAGGGCTTACCCAATCCGTTTCCGGCAACACGTTACCATTCCTTAATTATCGAAGTTGAGGGTTTTCCATCCTGTCTCGAAGTCACAGCCAAGACTCCCGAGGGTACAATAATGGGCGTGAGACATCGGGATTATGTAGTAGAGGGGGTCCAGTTTCATCCTGAATCAATCCTCACGGAAGTAGGACACGACATTTTAGCCAACTTCCTTCGTTTCACCGGAGCAGTTTGGGACGAAAATGGTATTTTGCCAACGTGAAGCAATTTCAGTGGCAGGATACTTTTGGGGATTGCTACGGTACTTGGGGGCCTCGCAATTACAGGCAGTGTTGAAATCATGACTGGAATTATTTATCTTAACGGCCAGCTTATCCCCTGCTCCAAGGCTAAGCTATCTCCACTTGACCATGGCTTTCTTTACGGATACGGGCTATTCGAGACCATGCGGGTTTACAACGGGCACATCTTCCGCCTCAACTCTCACCTCACCCGCCTTCGTAGCTCCGCTGATAGCATTGGACTGACAGATAGCATCCTGCGCACAAATGAAGGGAAGCAATCTTTGAAAGCTGCCTGCATGGCAACTCTGGAGGCCAATAAGCTCAAGGATGCCCGCATAAGGCTCACTGTTTCGGCGGGTGAAGGCGATATGACGCCTGGCCCAAGCACATGCTCCAGCCCCACTGTCTTAATCACTGCCCAAAATCTTATTGCCTTACCGCCAGAACAGTATGAATCAGGTTTTAAAGCAGCCCTATCCTCCCTGCGCCGTAATAGCCAGTCGCCCTTATCCCGACTAAAGTCTACCTGCTATCTGGAAAATATCCTCGCCCGCGTGGCAGCCAGAGCTGCTGGATGCGATGAAGCCATCTTGCTCAACGAAAAGGGATACCTTGCTGAAGGCAGTACAACCAATATATTCCTGGCAAGTAATGAAGAGCTAATCACGCCCTCTTTGGAAAGTGGCGTACTGTCTGGAATCACCAGGGAGGTAGTCCTGGAAATAGCGCGGGCTGCAAATATCAAAACCCTAGAAAGACAGGTGGAGTTAAAAGAGCTAATTGAGGCCGATGAGGCCTTTATTACCAATTCCATACTGGAGCTTATGCCCTTGACCTGGTTTGAAGACAAACCTATCGGCACAGGCAAGCCAGGCCCACTGACCGAAGAATTGCTGGCTGCTTATAAAAAACTCGTAGACGAACCAGAAAGATTAGACAGAGGAAAGCCATGAATTCAAACGAAACAAGCGAGCTCCTTTTCGGAACAGGCGGTGTTCCCCTCAGTGCCGAATCCCGTTTCACTGAGGCCGGCATTGAACGTATTGCCGAGCTCGGCCTAGGCTGCATGGAGGTGGAATTTGTCCAGGGAGTAAGGATGAGCCCTCAGGTTGCTGTCTCGGTGGGAGAATTAGCCGCTAGGAAGAATGTGGTGCTCACTGCTCACGGACCTTACTTTATAAACCTGAATGCCGTCGAGTCGCAAAAGGTACACATGAGCAAAGAAAGGATACTGCAAACTGCTCGCATCGCTGGCCTTTTCGGCGCCAGAAGTATTACCTTCCATGCTGCCTTCTATCTCAAAAACACCCCCGCAGAGACCTACGCCATGGTTAGAAGGCATCTGCAGGAGGTGGTTAACACTCTGCGGAAAGAGGGAAACAAAGTGACGATTTCCCCCGAAGTTGCCGGAAAACCGTCTCAATTTGGCACTTTAGAGGAAATACTTCAGCTTAGTAGCGAAATAGAGGGAGTTGCCCCTTGCATTGATTTTTCTCATTGGCATGCCCGGACGGGGAAAGCTAATTCCCATCAAGAATTTCTCTGTATCTTAGACCAGGTTGAAAGAAAACTGGGCAGGCAAGCCTTAGATAATATGCATATCCATCTCGCCGGGATTGCCTACGGTAAGAAGGGAGAAATCAAGCATTTAATGCTCCCGGACTCAGACTTCCATTATGTGGAACTACTCAAAGCCCTGAAGGAACGGAAAGCAAAAGGAGTAATCATTTGCGAGAGCGTGCCTTATTTGGAAAATGATGCTCTACTCCTCCAGCAGAGCTATAGGAAGCTCCCCTAGCTAGGACCCCACGGAAATTTCGCTTCTCTCTTCTGTATAGCTACAAAAGGGAATTTTGCGGTTAACTATGATTAAGGGCTTCTGACCTGGTATTTGGCTTTGCCTTCCTCGTAGAGGTTGCCACCGTAGATATCGTTTACTACTGTAACGGGGAAGTCTTCTACCTCCAGACGGCGAAGGGCTTCAGCACCAAGTTCTTCGTAGGCTACCACCTCTGCTTTTTTGATGCTCTTGGAGATTATGGCGCCGGCACCCCCTATTGCCCCCAAATAGACCGCCTTGTGCTTCACCATAGCATCCTTCACCGCCTTTGACCGCAACCCTTTGCCAATCATCCCCTTCAGTCCCTCAGCCATCAAGCGGGGAGCGTAAGCATCCATCCTGCCGCTGGTGGTGGGACCGGCCGAGCCGATTACCCTCCCCGGGCGGGCAGGGCTGGGCCCCATGTAGTATACGGTGGCCCCCTTGATATCAAAAGGCAGGGGCTTCCCCTGGTCGAGAGCCTCGACCATCCTCTTGTGAGCGGCATCGCGAGCAACGTAGATGACGCCAGTGAGTAAGAGATTGTCCCCGGCCCTGAAGTCTTTTAAGATTTCGTCATTTAACGGAAGCGGAATTTTCTTTGCCATAGGTCTCACCTCTCTTGCTAGTCGTTCATAGCTCCCCTACCCTTTCTTACCTTAAGAGGGGGATTCTTGGTATGTCTTGGACTCGCTTTCTACCTCAAGGTTCCCAAGTAGCTTACGGTAAGCTGTTTTTCCTTTACTTCGGGCGTAGTATAGTCGGGCAGGAGCATCGGGGCCACTCTATCGGTTTCAATCCCGGCCTCTTTGAGCTCCTTATGATATGCTTTCACGTGTTTCAGTGTCAGCTCTCCCTCTCTGGCTTTCACCCTGGCGAATACAACAGCGTTTCTACCGGCAATTCTGCCGAATACCACAATGTCCATAAGCGAGTTGCCCATCAGCCTGTTTTCTCCGTGCAGTCCGCCGGTCACCTCCCCGGCAACATAAAGCCC
>JAZFXR010000067.1:0-5167 GCA_036448835.1 Dehalococcoidia bacterium
TGGCCATTATTATCAATCCATAACCAAACAATCTGAGCATGCCTTCCCATGATACATACAATAAGACTACTATCACTACAATTAAGATAAGCCTTCGTCCCACCGGTGAAGCTATGAAGCCGAAGAATCGCTTCCATAGTGGCCGGCTTTCTTTTGCCTTCCGCCCCCGATTAGACCTGCTTCTTGCTTTAGGCATGGAGTTATGCTCCTAGCTCGGCGGTTTCCTCTGGGTTTTCCCTACCTCCACAACTACAGGAATGATGATAGGACGGCGATGAATGTTTTCATAAAAGAATCTGCTCAGGGAATCCTTTACCTTGGCATCAACAACGCCTGGTTCATCCAAGCGCCTTCTAGGAACGAATCCTTTTCTTCTGTTCTCTAAAGCAGCTATCACCACATCTCGACCTTTCTCAATCAATGTCTGTCCCTCTCCGGCACCAACAAGGCCTCGCATGATGATTCGTGGCTTTTCAGCTAGTTTACCGCTTTCAGCATCAATAGCAATGGTCACTACAACGACACCGTCTCGCGAAAGCAATTTACGGTCCCGAAGCACAACGTCATCCATCTCCCCTGTTATCAGCCCCCTTACATAGATAACTCCGACATGGGTTCTATCAACCACCTTTCCTGAATCTCGCCCGAGTTCAAGCACATCGCCGTTCTCAAGGACAAAAATGTTATCTTTGGCTATACCCATACTTTGAGCTAAGCTGGCATGCAAGCATAAATGGCGATACTCACCATGAACAGGAACAAAGAATTGGGGCCTGACCAAACTAAGCAAAAGCTTCAATTCTTCTTGACTACCATGCCCGTGGACATGAACTTGAGCCAGCTTGTTATAAATTACATTGGCACCTTGACGGAAAAGGCTGTCTGTAGTCTTGCTAACCAATGTCTCATTGCCGGGAATAGGAGTTGCTGAAATCACCACGGTGTCGCCAGGAACTATCTGAACTCGACTACTGGGGTCGCGATTAGCCATACGCACCAAGGCAGAGGTGGGCTCACCTTGACTTCCCGTGCTCAACACGATAACTCGATTGTGAGGCAAGGTCTTCAGTTCGTCCAAGCGACAAATAATGCCCGGAGGGGCAGTAAGATAACCCGTTTTCAATGCCATGCTCGCTATCTCCTTCATGCTCCTTCCGATGATAAATACACGGCGGTCATGTTTAACGGCAACATCAAACACCTGCTGCACACGAGATATGAGAGAGGCGAATGTCGTCACGATTACCCTCCCCTTCGCCTCGCTTACAATCCGATCTAAAGTATCGCTAACCACCCTCTCCGAAGGAGTATATCCGGGAAGCTCGGCATAGGTCGAGTCAGAAAGAAGAAGCAAAACATCCTTTGCCCCTAGCGAAGCTAATTGGCTAAAGTTAGTAGTCTCGCAAATGGTCGGGGTATAATCGATCTTAAAATCACCGCTGTGAACTACAATTCCCAAGGGAGTATGAATTATCAGCCCTACACAATCAGGAATACTATGGCAAACAGAGAAAAACTCTATTGTGAAACTACCTAATGTAATCCTGCTCCCCGGGCTAACTAAATTCAATTTTGCATCGGTTTTTACCCCTCGCTGCCTGAGTTCCACGCGAATAAGCTCTCGAGTGAACTTGGTAGCATAAATAGGAGGAGAGATACGAGATAAAACGTAAGGCAGTGCCCCAATGTGGTCTTCATGCCCGTGAGTAATCACCATTCCCCTTAAATTTTTCTGTCTCGCCAAAAGGTAGCTAATATCCGGGATAAGCAAATCAACTCCCAGCATCTCCTCGCTGGGGAACATGAGCCCGGCATCAATGACAACGATGTCATTGCCATATTCCAGTGCCATCATGTTCTTACCAATTTCGCCTAATCCGCCTAGAGGAATGACTCTCAATTTATGTTTTGGCATGGTTTCCCGCCCCCTTTCATTCAGGACATGGTCCTAGAACAAGCTTAATTGTTGAGACTCAACTTCATCTGGAGGTAGTTCTTCACCCCGGGCTAGTATCTGCGGAATCTTGAGCATATCCGTTTCGATGGTTTTTCGCAGAGAGCCTTGATGAAGAGCTGCCGCAGGATGATACATAGGGTAATAAATGACGTCTCCCAACTTCCGTGGCTTTCCGTGAATCTTGCCTATGCTCTGATTAGGAAAATACTGGGCTAGAGAGTAACGCCCTAGAGTAACAATCACCTGGGGCTGAATCATCTCTATTTGACGGTCCAGCCATTTACGGCAACTTTGTATCTCTGCTGGTAGCGGGTCACGGTTTTGTGGAGGACGGCATTTGATTACATTGGCAATATAAACTTCTTCTCGATGTAAGCCAATCGAGGCTAACAGTTGGTCCAGAAATTGCCCTGCTGGTCCGACGAAAGGACGCCCTTGCTGGTCTTCGTGCCACCCCGGAGCCTCACCGATAAGAAGTAAATCAGCATCCTCAGCCCCTTCACCCGGCACCACCTTAGTACGATACTGAGCTAGCTCACAGTCACGGCAAGCTATGATCTCCTGACAAAGTCGAGCTAAAGCTGACATCTAATTCGATGGTAGCATATCCACCTTTGTCGGTCAATTTGGATCCCTGATAGACCAAGACTATTCAAACTACTCAATCTTCCTCCTCGTCCTCATCCTTCTCCCAAATAGGCTCGGTAAATTGGTCGATAAATTCAGCAGTAACTCTCTTCGCTATTCTATCCATTTCTTCATCCACTTGCTCAGCCAGCTGGCCAAGCTCAGTCAAGTCAACTGTAATTCCTAACATTTCAGTCAGGATACCAAGCACAGCCAGGGAAGCTCTGGGATTCGCCATTTGCGTGGCATATGCTGGTACCTCACCCAGCAAACAAATGCCTTCCATCCCTCTTTCCTTAGCCATACCCAATATTAATCCATTCAATCCGGCGATGCGTAGGTTACCCCTAAGAATCACATTACGTTTGCTTAGCTCGTCCAATAAACTGGAAGTCGTCGCTGCTCCCCAAACCTTCAGCTCTTCACTATGGTGAATCCGTGTCACTGCAGCAGCACAACTATATACCCTCGCCACCTTAAGCCTTTGCGCTACATCCAGAACACAATTAACCAGGTCATATCCCTTTAAACTAGGCTGTTCCTCTCCGATAAAAATAACCAGACTGTGCGCCGCCTTGGTCGATTGCCAATAATAGAACTTGTTCTCCGGAAAACGAGGACTGTCAACCACGTTGTCCCTGACTGTAACACCCATCGGTTCAAAGAAGTTCACAGGTTCAATCTCCCCTATTTCTGCAGCATTTAGCTTGTCCACAAGATACTTCGCTGCGGTTAGGGAAACGTCACCAATGCCAGGCCAGGAGGCAAGCATGACACAACTCTTGGGCCGTGGCTGTTTATAAAGCTTTACTACGTCTTTCATAATATATTAGTTTCCCTTTGTCGCCACTGATACATTAGAGCAATATAGGTGTGGAGTCTGCAAAATCCCGCCAACCCATCTTGCTTCCTGCCCTATGCCCAGAAGCTCTTTTAGCACTTGATACACGTTACCGGCAATCATAGTATCCTTCACTCTTCCCACTATCTCACCATTCTCTACCTTGTATCCCAGCAAAACGTTGCCGCCGAAATCACCACCTAAAATATTACCCTGGTCAGCACCCATAAGCTGCTCCACAATTAATCCTTCTTTCATATCCTCCACCATCGTCTGGAAAGGAACATCTCCTCCGCTTAAAATGAGAGAGCTTATATCGGGGCGGGGGAAACCACCGCCTGCTCGCTGGCCGTTGCCGGTGCTCTGAGTACCAGCTAAAGATGCTGTTTGTAAATCATAAAGGAAATTTGCCACTACTCCGTTTGTAATAAGTGGTAGACGCCCGCCTGACACCCCCTCGTCATCAAAAGGATAACTCCCTACACCATAAGCTATGGTAGCATCATCCCATAAGCTCAGTTCTTTGTCAAAAACCTGGTCCCCAAGTTTATCTTTTAGAGGTGAAGCCCCCTCGAGGACTGACTTGCCATTAAACGCCAGCATCAGAGGGCTCAGTAAAGCACTGGCTACTCCAATAGGCGTAAAAATTACCGGCAGCAGCCTGGTGGACACGGCAGCTTTTTTCTTAGCCATTTCGAGTTGCCATATCACTCTATCGGCCAGGCCATCGATCCCGATAAAATCGGGCCGGCATGAGCTTTCGCTATCACCCACAAAAAGCATATCTGTATCACGAACAAGAATGCCTTCCAGGCTAAGGCTAAGAAAGCTTTTATCATATCTTCCTTCGCCGCCTTGAGAATTAATGAAGGAGATGGAGCTTGTCCCCCTGGTTACTTGAACATCGCAAAGGATATCGGGAGTATGCCCCCTGATCCTGGCTATAAGCTCCTTGCCCATCTCGACCATCCTCTCCATAGCTATTTCTTGTACTTTAGGGTCGAAGGTGGACACCTCCGAGTAGTCCTTGCGAGAAGGAAATGGAAAACTGGCCGGACTACCAAATTTGGAGGTTTCCATAGCCATGTCAGCCAAAGTCCCTACATCTCCTCCTCCACTGGCAGTAGCAAAGCCAATTCTGCCTTCCCTGAAAATTCGCAAGGCAGTACTGCTGCTCTCCTTGGTCTGAACCTGTTTTAGTTCATTGGCTTCAAACTGTATCGGTATTGCCCGAGAAGAAACCGAGAAAACTTCAGCTTGCTCAGCCTCCCTCCGAGCAGAGATGAGAACCTTTTCAAGATGTTCCAACTATCTTCCTCCTACGACACAATGACGAATCCTTATATGTGGGCTGCCGTCAGAAACGGGTAGCGGAGATTGTCCCCCCTTGCCACAGCCACCACCCTGATTCATCTCCAGGTCATTGCCCATGGCATCTATATTTTGCAGGGTAGTGAAAACATTACCGGTTAGCACCACGGGGCGTAGTAACTCCGCTAATCTCCCCTGGCGAATCATGTAAGCTTCCCCGGCGGAAAAAGTGAACATCTCCAGGCTGGTCGTCCCTCCATAACAATCCTTAACATAGACGCCCTCCTCGATATCCCCAAGCATATCCTCGAACGAAGTGCTACCCGGCGCAATAAAGGTATTGCTCATTCGCACGATGGGGGAAAAGAGGTAATTAATGGCTCGAGCATTTCCCGTAGCCCTTTCCCCCATTTTAGCCGCTGTTTCCCGGG
>JAZFXR010000068.1:0-4084 GCA_036448835.1 Dehalococcoidia bacterium
GTTTTGGATGACTCCCTGCCTAAATATATCAACTCTCCCCAAACAGCAATTTACGATAAGAGCAGCATCTTGTACGGCATTGATAAGGCTAAATCTGCCATTAGAAAGAAAAACTTTGTAATAATCATGGAAGGCTATATGGATGTCCTCACTGCTCATCAACACAACTGGCAAAATGTGGTCGGCTCAATGGGGACTTCTTTAACTGAGAAACAGGTAGGAGGTATCAAAAGATTAACTATTAACATAACCCTGGCACTCGATGCCGATCTTGCCGGAGAGGAAGCTACTTTGCGAGGCAGGGCTATATTGACTTATTCCAATGCTGAAGCAAATGTTATTCTATTACCTCCAGGCAAAGACCCGGACGAAGTAATAAGGGAAAACCCTGCTCTCTGGGAGAAGCTGGTGGAACAAGCTATGCCTATTATGGACTTCGCCTTTCAATCTGTAATAAGCAAAGTCGATGTCAACAAGGCCAGAGATAAGTCTCTAGCTGTACAGAAACTCCTGCCCTCAATTCATGAAATAAAAGACCCGGCACAAAGATTCCATTATGTGGACAAACTGGCTCGTGCGCTAAAAATTGACAGGTCGGGCCTGGAAGTTGCCTTGCAGAAATTAAGGACAGTCAACAAAAGGCCTCAACTTAGCAAGCCAGCAGAACAATCTCGCCATGCCCGCCAGCTCGTGTCGAGTCGTAGTGAAGAGGATTGCCTGGCACTTCTCCTTCAGTACCCGGAGCTTCGTCCCTTAGCTCAAGAGCTATCAACGGAGCACTTCGAATCCACGGAAAATCGGGAGGTCTTTGTCAAATGGCAACATTCCTCTGATATCTCGGACCTTGAAAGCGAACTTGACACGAGTCTATTAGAACATTTATACTATTTGGTTAATAAAATTAATAGAAATTTCCCGCCAGCCATACAGAAAAGCGAAGAAAAAAGACACCATCATCTAGGCGATTGTATTCTCAATCTCAAGGAGGAGTTATCCCGGAAATTAGAAACTGAGAAGGAGGTGATGCTTGAGATTGAGCGAGAAAAGGGTGGTGTAGGCTCAGAAGTGGCCAAACTAGAGGAACTAGAGGAGCAAGGAATAAAACCCGGGCAACAACTTCAGGACATCTTTGTTAAAAAAGGGAAAAAACCATGGGTTCAATGAAAGAAGAAAATATCCGCATGGATAGTGATGAAGAAGAGGCTGAAGGGTTACCCAGCGATGAATCCGAAGCTGGGGATGACAGCACATCAGACGAGGAAGTTGAAGGAAAAGAAGAAAGTAGGGGATTCACAGCTGAAAGAACCGAAGAGATCAGGCCTCCCGTACCAACAGGGGAATATGAAGTAATTGACGACTCAGCTCGTATGTATCTTCAAGAAATCGGCAGAGTGCCACTTCTCAAGATCCAAGAAGAGAAGTTACTATGCCGGAGGATAGAGCTGGGCAGAAGCCTGGAACGAATTGAAGACAACCACTTCAGGAAACACAGGAAATTCCCTTCACCCGTTGACATAGTTATTCACCTAATTTCTCAATTATCGAAGGCACAGCAGGTTGCTCAGATTGTGGCAAAACATGTCAGCATTGATCCCTCCAGCAATGTGGTGGAGACGATCAGAAATGCAGAGTTTCGCTCCGCTATCGATAATGTTATAGACCCGTCGTTAATAGCGGAAACCGCTGAAGAGATAGACAAAGGAACTGCTGCGGCAGAGGAAGCCATAGTAAATTTGTCCATACATAGTCAACTTCTATCCCCGCAGTTGCTAGAGCTCTCGGCTCGAGATGAAACTTCGTGGCAGAAGATGAAGTCTCTCCTGACTGATGATGATTTCTTGTCTCAAATCGATGCTCATGGCAGTGAGTTCAAAGCTTACTTCGAACAGATACAGACGGAAGCACGAGCAGCAGAAAGGCACCTTACTGAAGCCAATCTACGGCTGGTGGTGAGCATAGCCAAGAAATATATCGGGCATGGCATGCCTCTCCTTGAACTTATTCAGGAGGGGAATATTGGCCTTATCCGAGCCGTGGATAAGTTTCAATATAGAAAGGGCTACAAGTTCAGTACCTATGCTACCTGGTGGATCAGGCAAGGTATCACTAGATCTATAGCTGACCAATCCCGTGCTATTCGCATTCCCGTACATATGGTAGAAACAATTAACAAGCTATTACGCACAATGCGACAGTTAGTTCAAGAGCTTGGACGTGAACCAAGTTACGAAGAAATTGGCAGCCGTCTAAATATGTCATCAGAAAGAGTGGAAGAGGTAATGGCATTATTTTTCCGTGAGCCAATATCATTAGATATGCCTATTGGTGAGGATGCAGATAGTCGGTTGGGAGACCTTGTTGAAGATCATACCAGTTTAGCACCAACTGAAGCCACTTCACACCAGCTACTCAAAGAACAAATAGATAAAGTACTAGGTGAACTTACCGACCGCGAAAAAAAGGTTTTGCAGCTAAGATTTGGCCTTAAAGACGGACATGCCAGAACCCTGGAAGAGGTGGGCAAAGAATTCAGTGTAACTCGAGAAAGAATACGGCAGATTGAAGGCAAGGCTCTACGCAAGTTACGTCATCCAATCCGCAGTCGAAAGCTAAGAGGCTATCTAGACTGATTTCACCTGAAGGGAATGTCAAACATGGTACCCATCTTCTTAGGTAACTTGCCTCGCGTTAGTGATTTAGTCAACTTTTGCATCTCACGAAACTGATTGAGAAGTTGATTAACGTCTTGGGATGTGGTGCCGCTTCCTCGTGCAATACGGCTTCGCCGTCTGCCATCAATAATGGCTGGATTACTCCTTTCCTCACAAGTCATAGACAGGATAATAGCCTCTATCTTCTTTAATCGCTTCTCGCTCTCGTCATCTGGCAAATGGGAAGCGGCTTTGGAGAAGCCCGGCACCATTTCCACCAGTTTACCCAAAGAACCCATCTTGTGAATTTGGCGCATTTGGTCAAGGAGGTCGTCAAGGTCAAAATCCCCGCTGCGCATTTTCCTTTCTAAATTCTTAGTCTGTTGCTGATCAAAGGCCGTCTCGGCTCGCTCGATGAACGTTAGCATATCTCCCATACCCAAAATGCGAGATGCTACACGGTCGGGATGAAATATTTCCAGCGCATCCATCTTCTCACCCGTGCCCAGGTATTTTATGGGCACTCCGGTAACAAATCTAATAGAAAGGGCGGCGCCACCCCGGGCATCTCCATCCATCTTCGTAAGGATGAGTCCGGTGAGGCCGATTCGGCTGTGGAATTCTTGAGCTACTGTCACGGCATCCTGCCCAATCATGGCATCTACAGTAAGCAGTACTTCTGAAGGCTCTACCAGCGATCTGATATCAGCTAATTCCTTCATCATCGCCTCGTCAATATGCAGGCGTCCCTGTGTATCTACTATAACCCAGCTCGACCCACTTTCCTTAGCTTGCTTCAGGGCACGCTGACAGATTGTTGTTGATGCCACTCTGGCATCCTCACTGTATACCGGGATATCGTGTTGCTCACCCAGCAATCTGAGCTGTTCAATAGCAGCAGGTCGGCGAGTATCAGCAGCTACTAATAAAGGACCCTGCCCCAGATGTTTTAATTGAATAGCTAACTTCACAGCCGTAGTGGTTTTACCGGAGCCCTGCAATCCTACAAGCAAAACAACAGCTGGTACGTCAGTAACCGAAGCTAAACGGCTGGGCTCTCCACCTAGGATAGCAATTAACTCTTCATTGACAATTTTGACAATCTGCTGGGCCGGTGTCAGGCTGTGCAATACTTCGGAGACAAGAGCTCGCTCTCGCACCCTCGACAAGAATTCCTTGACTACTTTGAAATTCACATCTGCTTCAAGAAGCGCCAATCGTACCTGGCGTAGAGCATCATCGATATCTCCTTCACTTAGCTTTCCTTTTCTGCCAAGCTTATCAAATACAGCGGTCAGCTTTTGAGTCAGGACTTCAAGCATATTAACCCCTAACTATTTTATTCTTAGCTAAATCTGATAGTCAACTTATTTTGTGATGTCTGGAATTTCTAGTCTTAAAACCGAGAATCCTGTTGCACTTAACTCAGAATC
>JAZFXR010000069.1:0-4127 GCA_036448835.1 Dehalococcoidia bacterium
GGAGTACAGGGGAACGGCCAGAAAGGCAGCCCACCAAGTCCAACGAAGTCTCCGTTTAATTACGTTGGTAGTCTGGATACGACAAGCCTTGAGGAATGGGGAAAGTCTAGAGAGACGAAAGCCTTTAAGGAGTTTCTATCCCAGTGGTTATCCAAATGGGCGGCTGATTTCTATATACTTGGTGGGGTTGAACTCTATCATGGGGAAAGCGCTTAGGCTAACTTTTCGGGTTCTCCTGCCCTTAGTGCGTGAAGCTGTTCAGCCACAATGTTGACGGATTAATTCAGTCATCTTCGATAGCCATACATCGAGATAGGAGCAGGACCACTGTTTCTCAATGTTGTCGATGAAGATACTCATAAAATCTGTTATCATTGCTTTAAATTTCCAAAAGAATAAGTTACCATTCTATGGAAGACAAGGTGTATGAGGGAAACTTGAAGATGCTTCATGAAGGTGGTCATTAGCACATCAATAGAATTTTACGTATGGCGCTGATAGCCAACGGCGGTATACATAGGTCAGCTTGAATTAGATTTGCAGAAGGTAAGACGAAGCAAGCCCAAAAGGAGGAACAATGGTACGCGGTAAGAAAGTCGTTGAGTCCAAGCCAATGTACGGCGTAAAGGTCGAAAAGAATGTCTATGTTGCGGCACGTGATGGTGTGCGGCTGGCCGTTGATATTTACCGTCCGGATGCACCCGGCAAGTTCCCGGCCTTACTCGCTTTATCTCCCTACGGCAAGGATGTACAAACATTTGACACACCTCCGCAACCATTCGGAAAATCGGTTTTTGAAGCATCAATAGAAGCTGGCGACCCCGACTTCTACGTGCCCCGGGGTTACGTTTACGTGATAGGAGATTTGAGAGGCACAGGCTACTCGGAGGGTGAGTATGAAGGCCTGTTCTCCAAAAAAGAAGGAGAAGACGGCGCCGATATTGTAGAGTGGTTGGCGCAACAGTCCTGGTGCAACGGCAAAATCGGGATGGCCGGTATCTGCTATTTTGCCACAATCCAGCTTTTTGTAGCCGCGGAACAGCCACCACATCTGAAAGCAATCTGTCCCTGGGAGATATTCGCCGACGACTTATATAACCACGGTTTGTATGAAGGCGGAGTTCTGAATATATTTCTCTACGGTCTGTACACCGGTACATATCCCGCACGGTGTGGTTATGCCCCCAGGAATGTTGTATCCGCTATGATAAAGAACACACCTCCAAAGAAGCTGAAGCAGCTTGTAGAGAAAGCCCTGAGCAATCCGGATTTAAGACAATACCCTTATCTCTATCATTTGCTCAAGTATCCGGAGAAAAATCCTATCCTCTTCGACTTCATGCTGAATCCCAACGACGGGCCATATTATTGGGAGAGGTCGGTCTGCAACAGGGTTAACAAGATAAAAGTCCCCACTTATGTGGGAGGGCCTCTATTCAGCTTCTTCTCCCAACCACAGGTTAATATCTATAACACGCTGAAGGTCCCCAAGAAATTCTTGCTATATTCTAATATGGGGACCCGCCCGTGGAAGGCGCAACACGAAGAGGTCCTGAGATGGTACGATTACTGGCTCAAGGGTATTGACACGGGTATTATGGATGAGCCACCGGTAAGATACTATACTGCGGTGGACAACAAATGGTCCAAGGCGAATGAGTGGCCGATTGAGAGTACTGTCTGGACGAAATTCTATCTTAACAGCCTGGAGAACTTGTCGCCAGAACCGGATAATTACAACGATGTTCCGGATTGTTTTATCCAGCAGCCCCTCTACGTATCGGAAGAAAGAGCCCGCGTTCAGTATCTAACTCCACCCCTGACCGAAGACTTGCAGGTAACCGGCCCCCCGAGGATAACCTTCTACGCTGCCATAGATGCAGACGATACAAACTTCAGAATAGACGTAAGAGACGAACCTTCGGATAACAGTGGCATACTACCGTTGTCTTGTGGCTGGCTCAAAGCCTCTTTCAGTGCCCTCGATAAGAAGAAGACAACGCCCTGGGAAATCGGACATGACTTCACAAAATCGGTTCCCGTGAGACCAGGGGCGATCAATGAATACGTCGCTCAGCTACGCCCGATTTCTTATACGTTTAAGGCGGGCCATCGCATTAAACTGGAGATATCAAGCATCGATATTCCTACCGACCCTGAGACATATGATGTAATGTGGCACGTCTGCAACAGCAAACCAACACTCCACAAAATCTACCGCGATGGTAAATACCCCTCCCACCTGCTCCTACCAGTCATTCCAAAAGACTAATACATGGCCGGCGCTGGTACTGTAATTCATCCTCAGAAAAGCTGTTTTCGGTGCCAGCGCGGTCTTCTAAGATAAAACACATGGTCTAAGGTTGCATCTGAAACAAAAGCAGATTTTGATGATTGGCACAAAGGTTCTATTCTATACGTAAAGGGACTATTTGGGACATCTAGCTTGGAATTAAGAGTCAGCTGCTCTAACGATTGAGCTAGCGGCCCATCCTGGGTAGGTTAAAACTCAACACCACTATCCCTCTTTATAAACCGGGAGGACACGACTATAAGTACTAAGGATAATACCAATGTTGACGTGCCCCAGTTTTTTACTTACTATTTTAGGGGGTACACCACCTTTTGGCATGGATGTCTTTAAAAGCCTAGGGTAACATGACTAACCGGAATCTTCATTCAACCTGTGCGCCGGTTTTGATGGTGAGAATGCCAAGTTGTGTGCCTGGTATTTAAAGTAAAGAAAGGAGGGCAAGATGTACAGGAAAATATTAGTTCCATTAGATGGCTCTAAGTTGGCTGAGTGTGCACTTCCCCACGTAGAGGAGTTAGCAAAAGGTTGCGCTACAGAAGAGGTCATCCTGGTCAGTGTTACTGAGCGTGTTCAAGGCTATAGAGCAATGGAGGGCTCAGGCGAGCCAGCCGTCGGTTCAGGGGGTGATTGGATGAGGTCCAGCCAGCCATTACGTCAACGACTTGTACCGGAAGCATTCGGCAAGAAAGAGAAGCAGGCACAGAGATATCTTGATAGGATAGCAGAAAAAATGGCAGCCAAAGGAATCAATGTGAGTACAGAGGTGCTTCTGTGGAAACCTGCTGAGGCAATAGTCGGTTACGCGAAGCAATTTGGATGTGACCTGATTGTTATGGCAAGCCATGGTCGCTCGGGGCCAAGCCGGTGGGCCCATGGCAGTGTTGCTGACAAAGTTCTAAAAGGCAGTTGCATTCCGGTATTAGTGATCAGAGCACCCGGATGTATACCAAACATTTGAGTAGATGAAACATAATATTCGGGTGATATCTTGTCCGAGTTGGTTAAGTTCGTCCTTGAAAGCAATGAGAAAGGAGGTATATGATGACGTACTTGCCAAATATCTACAAGGAATTTCAGCAGCAATTTCCTGAGATAGCCAAAGCCTATGATGATCTAGCCATCAGATGTCATGGCTGGGGTCCATTGGATGAAAAGACAAGGCGACTGATAAAGCTAGGTATTGCTATCGGCTTAAGTTCAGAAGGCGGGGTAAGGTCACATGCCCGACGGGCGCTTGCAGAAGGCGCAACTGCTGACGAACTCCGCCATGCTGTGCTTCTGGCGTTCACCACAATCGGTTTTCCCACCATGATCGCTGCTATGAAGTGGGTGGATGAAGTTATTCAAAAGCATGGGTGAATTAGTACAAAGTATAGAGGTGACCAATGCCGATTGACTTCAATTCTATGGTTGGCGGAGAAGCCGACCAAAATGTGCAGTCTGTAGGATTCCTGCTAGCTAAGTTCTTTGTCCGCGGCCAAGAAATGTTTTTAGGAGGTTGCGATATGCCAGCAGCAAGAGCATTTTTCACCAATATGTCGGTGCCGATGCCTCTGGGAAAAAAACTGAAACTATTGTTTCCGAATAACTTTACAGAGCTCAGGCGAAGGCAAAACTGCTGCGACCATCCAGGAGAACCACGATGCTGTGAAGGGTCCTCAGATAAGCCTCACTTGTATGGATAGAAAGGAGATCAAAGGGCGGAATATGGCTCGAGGTCGGTACACCTGCTCCCGAATCAGAGCATATAGTATATAGTATACCCCGGTGCCAGCAGTGAATTGTTTCATGGCAAGAAGAAAGTCTAAGTTAG
>JAZFXR010000070.1:0-6813 GCA_036448835.1 Dehalococcoidia bacterium
CGACCAACGGCATCGATTTCATCAATAAATATAAGGCATGGTGCGTTACGCTTGGCTTGTTCAAACAGATCTCTGACCCTGGCGGCACCCACGCCCACGAACATCTCCACGAATTCGCTACCACTAAGAGAAAAGAAAGGTACCTGGGCTTCTCCAGCTATAGCTTTGGCTAACAAAGTCTTACCTGTCCCTGGTGGTCCTACCAGGAGCACTCCTCGAGGCACGCGTCCCCCCAGTGCCTGGAATTTCTGAGGGGACCTGAGGAATTCCACTACTTCCTGAACCTCTTCTTTCGCCTCTTCTGCGCCGGCTACATCGGCGAAAGTTACATCGGACTTCTTGTCGAGACTTAATCGGGCACGGCTTTTGCTGAAATTGAAAGCTTGTGTGCCAGCGCCGCGGGCGGCACGGAAGAATAAGAAGTAAAATAATGCCCCAATTAGCACAATGGGTAGAATGACTGTTAACGCTATCGTCCCCCAATCAAGGCCACTAGGTTCGACGAGGAACGTTATTCCTTCTCCTTCCACTCCCAGGACTACCCCTTCATCTCTGAAAAAGTTGAGCAAGTCATAGGTAGTACCGTCAAAATGCGTCGTAATTATAACTTGATCACTTTCCAAGCCCTCGACCATCTCGCCCTTCTGCCTGATGGTATCAATTTGCCCTTGTTTGGCACTCTCGGTAAACTCAGGCAGGCTTACTGGCGTAGGCCCTTCTGCGGACATAACACGGGTGAGTATCAGAGCCACTACCACTACTATAAGCAGTATGTAAAAAAATCCGCTACGCCACCATTTTACTTGCATATCTTTATCCTCGTCTCAATTATAGCAAATATATTGCAGACTGGAAAATTTGACTCCCGAATTTCCCAATAAACGGTAATACGATAAGGTTCTAATATCCGGTACATTATATCCAAAATATACATGGCAAGAACGTCTTGGTCAAATATTGGCATAGGTGGTATAATATTGAAGGAGGTTACGGCCTTTCTGGAAGCTGAGAAAATAGCACGGTTGGCTAGCGAACTTGCTTCTGAGAAGCAAGCAAGAGATATCTCTATGCTGGATGTTAGAGCTTTGTGCTCTTTTGCTGATTACTTTGTTATCTGCACTGGCGATACTAAGCGGCATATTGAAGCTATCTGGCAGAGTATTAAGGAGGTATTGAAAACTAAAGGCGTCATACCTCATCACAATGAAGGGACTCCTGACTCAGGTTGGATGCTTGGTGATTTTAGTTCGGTTATTGTTCATATATTTGCCCCGTTAGAGCGCGACTATTATCAACTGGATAAATTGTGGGACAAGGCGACTCCTGTAGTTAGAATTCAGTAAAGCCACTTATCTAATTCTCGGTCATAGTTGAGAATTTCCTCTGTTTTAAAGAACAATTCTATTTCCTTTGAGGCGTTCTCCAGTGAATCAGAGCCATGAACCAAGTTATGTCCGATATCGATACCGAAATCGCCTCTGATAGTGCCACTACGGGCTTTGGCAGGGTCAGTTTCCCCCATCACTTGTCGTATTATTTCCACCGCGTTTCCGCCTTGGAACACGGCGGCGATAATCGGGCTAGAAGCGATGAAGTTTACCAGATCATCGAAGAAAGCCTTGCCTTTATGAACAGCATAATGGCGTTGGGCTAAATTCTTGTCCATCCGTAACATCTTCATAGCTACGATCTTAAGCCCTTTCTCTTCCAGGCGAGAGATGATTTTACCGGCCAATCCCCGTTGTATAGCATCAGGTTTGATTAGAACTAGACTTCTCTCCATGCCTTAAATCTCCTTTTTCTTATGTTGGCTCATTTCTAAATCCTAATAAGCAGGGTGATTAAATCCACGCTTTCCAAAGAATCAACTATTTTGTCAGCTTCCTGGAGGTTTTGTTGAGGTTGTGTGTTGGTTATGGCTAGGCATCTCATACCCGCATTCTTGGCTGCTTTGACTCCCAGTGGGGAATCTTCTATTACCACGCAATCGTTGGGTATCACTTGCAGTTTCTTGGCAGCTGAAAGATATATCTGGGGACTGGGTTTACTTTCAGATACTTCTTGACCAGAAATAACACAATTAAAAATATCTCTCAAGTTAAATTCGCTAAGGACTAGGTCGATATTATCCTTGGGCGCTGACGAAACCAAGCCTAATCTGAAATTCCCCTTCTTTATATCGTTCAACAGTCTTATTGCCCCGGGGAATGGCTTGATATTTCCTGTTGCTCTCCGTCGAAAATTCTCTTCTTTTTCCTTTACTATTATTTTGGCATCTTTTTCTGGTAATTCCCTGCCCATAATGGTGCTGACGATGAAGTCATTTCTGGCACCAAAGAGTTTGTTAAAGGCTTCTTCGGTGAATTCTATTCCCCTTTTTGCAAAAGTCTCTTGCCAGGCAGCGAAGTGGAAGTGATAAGAATCTGCTATAACTCCGTCCATGTCCCAGAGGATTGTCCTTTTTGACTGTCTCCAGACGTAGAATAAGAAGTTACCATCGACGATGATTGTATCGTCCTTGAGAGTGAGCACTCCTTTAGTTTCCACGAGCCGTTTTGTCAGTTTGGTGACCCAGGCAGAGGCTTTGATGGGCTCATTAATAGGTGCTACCTGTTTAAATCTTATCTCGCTCTTAGCAGTAACGCCAAGCTCAATCCCGTGACAAAGCATCGCGTAGGCAGTTACTTCATCAAGTAGGGTGTATAGAATGCCGCCATGAATCACGTTGTCCCAACCTTGATGAAATTTTCCGGCAGTAAACTCCGCAGTGACTTTGTCCCCGTCCTGAGCAGGTTTCAATTTCAGCCCTATAGGATTCTCCTGGCTACAGGCAAAACAGAACCTTGCGGTATTCTCGACCTCTAATTTGGGCATTTCCATTTCTTGTTACTCTTTGCTCTAACCTCGGGTGATAAAAAGGGAGCTCTATCCCTAGGCTTGGTTATATGAGGAGGGCGGAGGTATAATGGCTGTAACGTGACGGGGTCATCTTGTTCCCCTTTGTCCAATTTTTGCCAACCTAATATAACCAACGAACTGACTCGCCATAGATGATTACTTCGGGCAATTATTGCTTGCCTGCCTAGGTTTTGCTGCATTTCATTTACTACGTCTGGAGGGATTTCGCCACAAAAAAGTGTTTTCTGCTTAATTCGATGATGCAAAGCTTTAACTGTGGTTAGATTTTCCTGCTCCAAACATTTCCATTCATTATCTTCTTGCTTATAAAGGGCAGTGGCTATTTCCTCGCGACCAGCCTTGTGAATAGGACGCAGGGGGAGTCCAGTAAATGCAAAAGGATAGGCTTCGGTCTCTAGTGTATTTATACCAAGCAAAGGAATATTTAAGGCGGACGCCAACCCTTTAGCGGTGCTTATACCTACTCGAAGCCCATTGAAGCTCCCTGGACCTTTAGATGCAATAATCGCATCTACAGAACCCAGCTCCACCTTGGCTTGTTGTAGCAGGCAAACTAAATTCGGCAACAATTCCATTGTATGGTTTCGTGCTGTTTGCCAGGTTAGCGAAGCCAATAACTCACCTTTATGAGATACAGCAACACTGGAGATACTGGACGAAGTGTCAATAGCTAATTCCATATCAGCACTTTAATTCATAAACTCTGAAGAAATCCCTCAAAATATCAGGAGTAAAAAAGCAACAGATTAAAATCTGAAGGTTTAGCATTTTGTATGCAGAGCCGCAATTTCCTCTCTTTTTTGGAGTTGTCTTACTAATTCATAATAGCGCTCGCCCTGGGGTTTCAGCCAAATAAGCCGTCCTGTCTCGGAAGCAGGAATGTAGTGTATGGTGATAAGTAGATTATCACGAGGTATTACCTGCAATCCATTATCTGCCCATTCAACGACACACACTCCATCGCCGGAAAGATATTCCTCCAATCCCAGGGCAGCAATTTCCTCAATATTATTAAGGCGGTAAAAATCAATGTGGTACAAGGGAAGTCGACCATGATACTCCCTGAGGATGACGAAAGAGGGGCTGAAGGCATATTCTTGAACATTAAGGCCTCGAGCAATGCCTTGAACAAGACAAGTTTTGCCGGCTCCCAACTCACCTACGAGAAGGAAAACGTCAGCTTCCCGGGCCATTTCCCCTAGGTAGGTACCTAAAAGCTGAGTTTGTTCAGGGCTACGCGAATTTATCTTCAGGCACTCCATGTTTAAAGTGCTCCCAGCCGCTTTTCTTGTAAGGGATGATAATTCCCTTACTATCCACTACGGTTACTCGTGCGGGTAACTTCTCTGTTGTTATCTCGCCGATTACAGTTACCGGGCAATCCAAGGCTTGCTTTACTCGGGCGACGGTGGTCTCGTCAGCGGTAAAAAGAAGCTCATAATCTTCTCCACCGGATAAAGCCAGCTCTTGATAGTTAATGAAATTTGCGGTAACTACAGGGTGTGCTGGCACTTGTTCTATCTTTATCTTAGCATTGACTTCGCTTGATTCACATATATGGTCTAGGTCAGCAATAAGCCCATCGCTGATATCTATAGCTGTTTTAACTCCTTGTTTGAGTAAGATTTGCCCTTCTTTTACTTTTGGCAGGGGTCTGAAGTGAGCTCGTCTCAGGATATTGCTTATTTCGGGATCTAAGATGAGGTTTCCTTTGAACATTTCCAGGCTAGCTGCTGACAATCCCAGGTATCCTGTGACAGCTATTTGCTCACCAGGAGAAGCCGTTGATCTCTTAAGTATGACTTCACTTTCGGAGCAGCCTATGATTGTTACAGTGATAATTACATTGGGAGCGGTAGCTACATTGCCCCCAACTATGGCCACTCCAAATTCTCGGGCCAGATGCATCATGCTGTTAATAAATCTGGAGATATCTTCTACTTCCACTTCGCCTGGCAATGCCAGTGAAAGCAGAGCGAACTTGGGAATGCCACCCATGGCAGCTATATCACTTAGATTTACAGCCAGTGCTTTCCAGCCCAGTTCTTCCCAGTTAATGACGTCGAGGTTAAAGTGTATATCCTGGACTAGAGTATCCGTAGTAGCTAACTGTATGCGATTATCACTTTGCCAGGCGGCGGCATCATCGCCGATGCCCACGATCACTTCTTGCCACGGAGTATGCCCAAAATTTTCGTATCTAGTGATATTGCCGCGTATGAGGTCGATCAGGCCAAATTCTCCCAACTCAGATACTCTCATCGTTAGAATTATAACACTGGCTGCGTTTAACATTCTAGCTGTCATGTATAATGGACTCCTACACCGCAGGTCTTGTTGTCATTTTGTTCAATGTGGTATAAAATCTAGGGATGCGTGATTATGAACTTGTAGCTCTAATTAGTCCCGAAGTTGATGAGGAGGGAGTGTCCAGAATCGTAGATAAGGTGTCCCAATCTATTGATAGCCGTGGTGGGGTCGTGGAGGATATAAAAGAATGGGGGAAAAGAAAACTAGCTTACCCAATCAGAAAATTTATGGAAGCTGATTATATTCTAGCTCGCTTTAAGCTAACACCAGAATCAGTTAAGGAACTTGAAGGAGAAATTAGTGCTTCCGGGGATATTTTGCGACATCTTGTAGTAAGGATTGAGAACTAATATGGCAAGCTTGAATAAAATAGCGCTAATCGGCAATGTGGGTAGTGATCCTGAGATGCGGTACACGCCCAATGGAAAAGCGGTTACCTCTTTCCGCATGGCTACCAATTATCGCTATAATGGTCCTGACGGAGAACGTAGGGAAGAAACAGAATGGTTTAGAGTGAACGTTTGGGGTAAACAGGCTGAGAGCTGTAATCAATTTTTATCTAAAGGGAAACGGGTTTATGTAGAAGGAAGATTACGTTCTCGGAATTGGGAAGGGCAAGATGGACAGATGCGTACTAGCCTTGAAGTGTCTGCAAATCGAGTAATTTTCCTCGACAGGACAGCTGCCGCATCACTTCCTGAAGAGGGAGAGGTTGAGCCCGAAGATTTGCCTTTTGACTAAAATGAAGGAGAGAAGAAACTTGGCTAATCCTAGAAGAACAAGAGGTACAAGGACCTTTGTCACCAGGCCGGCCATCTGCGTCTTTTGTAAGGGACAGATGAAAATCGACTATAAAGATGTTTCTATGTTATCTCGTTATATTTCCAATCAGGGTAAAATTGTATCGCGACGAAGGAGTAGAACATGTGCTAAACACCAGAGAGGCTTAGCACACGCTATAAAGAGAGCTCGTTTTCTCGCTATGTTACCTTACGCGCCAACTCATATTTGGAAAACAGGAGGCGTCGGCCTATCCCGTCCGACAGTTTGAAGAAATGCCAAAACGAACCTATCAACCTAAAAGAATTTCCCGGAAGCGCAGCTTAGGTTTCCGTGCTAGAATGGCTACCAGAGCTGGAAGAAGAGTGCTTAAAGCGAGGCGCCTTAAGGGGAGGTATAGGCTGACTCCAGTTTAACTGTATCCTGTGAAGGAGCCCCGATCTTTAACTAATAGAGCACAATATACTTTGGTTTATCGCCAAGGTAGAGCATGGGTAACCGCTTTACTGGTAATGAAAGCGATACCCAATGGTCTTAGTCTAAGTCGATATGGTTTTGCTGTGACAAGAAAAGTAGGTAAGGCGGTACAGCGTAATCGCTTGAAGAGACTACTGAGGGAAATAATGAGGCTGCAATCGCTAAGAACGGGATGGGATATTGTAATCATTGCTCGGCCTGCAGTAGTTAATGCTGACTACCACCAGCTACAACAGGAAGTAACGCGGCTTCTAAGTCGGGCAAAATTATTGGAAAACAAGAATGGCTCAATTAGCTCTGGGTTTAATTAAATTGTACCAGAACACT
>JAZFXR010000071.1:0-4807 GCA_036448835.1 Dehalococcoidia bacterium
TTTCGGGTAGCTAGCTGGTATGCGCCGGCTTTGATAGCACTCTACATTTTTGGAGCTTATGCCTTGTTTAACTCGGGAATTGGTTTGTGATACACTATTGAAAATTACACAGCCCCTGTAGCTCAGAGGAGAGAGCGCTGGCCTCCGGAGCCAGGTGCAAGGGTTCGAGTCCCTTCAGGGGCAGTTTGCAACTAGGCTGTTTAAAATGTAATTACCCGATTTATTTTACCCCATAAAGTGACAGATTTGGTGAGGTGCGAGTCTAGTGAGTGACTGGACCTGGTAAAGCAAGCGACTACAAGAATACCCAGAATGAAACAGGAAATTAAAACTAAGCAGTCTCTTTGTATAATAGGGAGGTGTTAAGTTATGGCTGAGCTTCTTGAGGTAAGATGGCATGGCCGGGGAGGACTGGGGGCGGTGACTTCCGCAGAGCTAATTGCCCGCGCCGCTATAAGCGAAGGGAAATATGCTCAGTCATTCCCTAGCTTCGGACCTGAAAGGAGAGGAGCGCCGGTCATTGCCTTCCTGAGGATAAGCGATGAGTTTATCAGGACTAGGACGCCCATTGATGAGCCTGATGTAGTGGTTGTGCTCGATCCCGGCTTGTTGCGTGCAGTTGACGTAACCTCAGGGCTTAAGAAGAATGGTAGAATCATAATTAACTCCAGGAAATCACCTGCTGAACTGAAATCTGAATTCGGATATGGATGGTTTTTAGCTGCGGTTAACGCTACATTAATCGCCAGAGAGACCATTGGGCTGCCTATCACTAATACCGCTATGATAGGCGCACTGCTGAAAGTCGCTCAGGTTGTGAGACCTGACTCTGTCGTTGAGCAGCTACAGGAAAGGTTTGGGGCGCGGGCCAAAGGTAATATCGAGGCTATGAATAGAGCTTACAAAGAGACTGTAATAGAGGAGTAACAAATGACGGAGAAGAGGCTAAAAACCGGGTCTGATTTTACCTGGAGAAACCTGGAAGTTGGTAATGTAATTACAGAAACAGGGAACGCGGCCTTGCGCAGGACGGGGGATTGGAGGACGCAAAGACCGGTAACCGATGTAGAAAAATGTAACAAATGCGGCCTATGTTGGCTTCATTGTCCCGATGCGGCCATCAAGCCTTTAAAGGATGGATACTATGAGAGCGACCTCTTCTACTGTAAAGGCTGCGGCATTTGTGCCAAAGTGTGTCCTAAAGGAGCGATAACTATGATAGAGGAGCAAGAAGAATGAGCAAAAGGGTGGGGTTAGAAGCTTCACATGCTGCTGCCGAAGCAGCTAAGATGGCTAACGTTGATGTTATTGCCGCTTACCCTATAACGCCCCAGACACATATTCCCGAGCGACTTGCGGAGATGGTAGCGGACGGTGAGTTAAATGCCGCTTATATTCCGGTGGAGTCGGAGCACTCAGCCATGAGCACATGCCTTGGAGCGGCCGCGGTTGGGGCAAGGACTTTCACTGCCACTGCAGGTCCAGGACTAGAATATATGCACAATGTCCTATACGTAGCCTCAGCTATGCGGCTGCCAGTGGTTATGACGGTGGCCAACCGCGCGTTGTCCGCCCCACTGAGTATTTGGGGAGACCACTCAGATGCCATGTCTGTCAGGGATACCGGTTGGATACAGGTATTTTGCCAGAATAGCCAGGAGGCATTTGATATGACCCTTTGTGCATTTCGCTTTGGTGAAGATCCCACAATCCTTTTGCCAGTCATGGTCCATTTTGACGGATTTCACCTCACGCATGTAACGGAGCCGGTTATCTTGCCAGAGCAAGAAGAAGTGGATAGATTTCTTCCCAATTTTCACTATCCTTTTGCATTAGATCCCGATAAGCCAATGACCCATGGGGCGTTCGCGCCGCCCGATATATATTCGGAGGCAAAGGTGGCTCAGGAGATGGCGATCAGAAAGTCCAAGGCGGTCGTAATGCAGGCGTTCAAAGAATTTGGAGACATCTTCGGCCGTTATTATCACCCTGTCGAGCCCTACAAAACACAAGGAGCTAAGACTCTGCTTCTGACTATGGGAAGTTTTAGTGAAACAGCAAAGACTGTCATAGATACGAAGAAGGACAGAGGTGAATCTGTGGGACTTATCAACTTGCGTCTTTGGAGGCCTTTCCCGTTCGACGAACTTCGCCAGGCAGTCAAGGGTGCCGAAACTCTTATCATTTTTGACCGTTGCATCTCCTTCGGAGGTCCGGGAGGACCAGTTTCATCCGAAATCAGGTCAGCCCTGTATAGTGAAAGGGAAAGGCCAAAGGTCGCAAGTCTTGTAGGTGGCTTAGGTGGAAGGGACATGTCGGCAAAGGATTTCGAGTATGTTATTGACCGGGGACGAGAGGTCGCAGAAAAAGGCTCAGAAGAATTATATGAGACAGTGGGCATAAGAGATAAGGTAAGTGGCATAAGGGGATAGAAAATGGAGACACAGTCTATAAAGTTTGGCAAAAACCTTGTAACAACAGAGGAATTTCTCGCTGAGGGGCATACTTTTTGTACTGGCTGCGGCGAAGCTTTGGCACTAAGGCTCGCCTGCAAAGCTTTGGGAAGGAACGTAATAATTGCCAATGCTACCGGGTGCACAGAGGTCTGTACTTCGCCACTTCCTGTCACCTCATGGAGAGTGCCCTGGATACATACCCTGTTTGAGAACACTGCCGCTACAGCTTCTGGTATAGAAGCAGGGCTGAAGGTCTTGATGCAGAAGGGCAAGATGCCTGAAAAGGATATCAAGTGTGTGGCTGTGGCCGGAGATGGCGGGACAACAGACATAGGGATTCAGGCCCTATCTGGAGCACTTGAAAGAAACCATGACTTCCTGTATCTCTGTTTTGATAATGAAGCATATATGAATACTGGCATCCAGAGGTCAAGTGCTACACCTTATGGAGCTTCGACTACCACGGCACCTGCTGGCAAGCTGAGCATTGGCCAGACCACCTGGAAGAAGAACCTGCCTGAAATTGCTGTCGCCCATAACATACCTTACGTAGCCACAGCCTCTCCCGGCTATCCCTTTGATCTGATGAACAAGGTTAAGAAGGGTGCCGATGTCAAAGGGCCAGCTTATGTCCATATATTCTCCCCCTGCCCGACGGGCTGGAGACATGCTACTGATTTAGCGATTGAGATCGGTCGGCTTGCCGTGGAGACAGGTATTTTCCATCTCTATGAAGTAGAGCATAGCCGGTACAAATTGAATGTTGACCGGCCCAAGCTTAAGCCGGTTGAAGAATACTTGAAGACGCAAGGCCGGTTTCGTCACTTGGTGGATGAGGAGATTGCCAGAATTCAAGAGCATGTAGATGAAGAATACGCCAAACTCAAGGCCAAGGTAGCCTGTTTTGCAGCTTGATCTCTTCTGATAAGCAGCTTTGTTTGCTTCAGTTCTCCGCACCCACTATAATAGTTAGCTGTACGGGGTGTGGCGCAGCGGGTAGCGCGCATGGTTTGGGACCATGAGGTCGGAGGTTCAAATCCTCTCACCCCGACTTTACATAAAACTAAAATTAAATAAGGAGGTTTAAAGAATGGAAGAGGTTGTGATAGTTGATTACCTGAGGACACCATTTTCAAGGTCGAGGCCCGCAGAGCCAGAGAGAGACGTGTTTAATAGCGAAAACATGCCTGCATTGGCTGGCAGGTTGATAAAGAAAATAATCGAGCGGACAAAGATCAATCCCGAGGAAATTGGTGATGTGCTTACCGGATGCACCATGCAAATGGCGGAGCAGTGGCTCTACGGTGGAAGGTCAGTAGCCATACTAGCTGATTTGCCCATAAATGTCCCTGCACAAGGGATAGACCGTGTTTGTTGCTCTGGCATGTCTGCCATGCACACGGGGGCGATGGAAATTATGGCGGGTTATGCTGACATTGTTTTTGCCTGTGGTATAGAGCACATGACTCATCTCTCTATGGACCCCACCACAAACCCACATGTAGGTTTCAGCCCAACATTGATGGAGCCATATTACTCAGCAAAGTATGATCTTCCCACAGCGATAAACATGGGATTGACAGCAGAAAAGTTATTTGCGGAATGCAAAGACGAGATAGGATTAACCAGAGAGGACATGGATAAATGGGCTGTTAGAAGCCATAATCTGGCTGAAAAGGCCCTGGATGAAGGGTACTTCAAAGATGAGCTAATGCCTGTTGAGGTAACGCTTGCTGACGGCAGTAAAAAGGTTATAGATTCGGACCAGGCGATAAGGAAGGGTGCAACTCTCGAAGCTACTGCATCTCTAAATCCATCTTTTAAGCCAGATGGGGCTATCACGCCAGGGAATTCTTCGCCGTTGAATGCTGGAGCGGCGGCGATGCTTCTGATGTCCAGGAGCAAGGCAAAAGAATACGGGCTTAAGCCCATGGCCAAGATTGCGTCTATGGGATGGGCAGGAGTTGAGCCCAGCCTCATGGGCAAAGGTCCTGTTCCAGCTAGTCAGAAAGCGCTGAAAATGGCTGGATTGGAGGTTAAGGATATCGATTACTGGGAGATTAATGAGGCTTTCACCGTGGTGACACTGTATGCCATAAAGAAACTGGGTATCGACCCGGATAAGGTGAACATAAAAGGTGGTGCCGCTGCAATAGGACATCCGTTAGCTGCTTCAGGCCCAAGGCTTACCGGCACTATGGCACGTATCTTGAAGGAGAAAAATGCCAGGTACGGATGTGCCACCCTTTGCGGAGGTGGTGGACAGGGAGCAACAACGATAATCGAGCGAGAAGAGTAACCAAGGTTAAAGCCCTAATTGCTGGGCAATAATCTCGCGATGGAGCTCGCCT
>JAZFXR010000072.1:0-2175 GCA_036448835.1 Dehalococcoidia bacterium
GGCCGATTTCTTCATAACGCACATGCATGCAGATCACTCGGGATTAGTGTCAAGTCTCGCTGCAGAGGGGGCCAGGATTTACTTCGGGCAGGCAGATGCTGAGATTATCAGGTCTAGTACACCTGAATACTGGGAGAGAATGATCAGTTTCGCCAGTAAATGCGGCTTTCCGAGGGAGGACCTGGAAAGAGCTATCGGAAACCATCCTGGTCGCACGTATAGCCCGGATAACTCCCTGAATTTCTGTATCCTAAAAGACGGCGACACGATAGACATCGGGGATTACTTATTTAAATGCGTGGAAACCCCGGGACATACTCCTGGTCACATTTGCCTTTACGAGCCCGGCAAGAAAGTATTTATATGTGGTGACCATATCCTTTTCGGCATAACTCCGAATATCACCCTTTCCTCCGAGGAGCGGAATCCGTTAAGAGAATATCTGGTGAGCCTGGACAAAGTTTATGATTTAGAAGTTGAACTCGTACTGCCTGGACATAGAAGTGTTTTCAGGAATCAGAAAGGGCGGATACGAGAACTGGAGCAGCACCATCAAACGCGGCTTCAAGAGGTAATCGGTATCCTGGCAAAAGGCAAGCAAAACGCTTTCCAGGTCGCATCACAAATGACCTGGGATATCGGTTATAAGTCATGGGCCTTGTTTCCTCCAGCACAGAAGTTGTTTGCTTTTGGGGAAGCTCTGGCTCACCTGAAATATCTCGAGGAAGAGGGACAGGTGGGATGGGATATGGAAAAGCAAGGGATTATGTTTTTTATCACGCAAAATAGCAAGGAGGCGCACAAATGAGCGACGCTTACGTAGCCCTAGCCCAGAAACTTGGTTATGCTGAGTCGGAGAGATTCAGAAAACTGTTGGAGAGGCTCATGGATAAGGAAGAAGTGGAGGTAGCAGCCTCTCTTCCTTGTTCCGTAGCCGACCTTGCTGAGCAGCTGGGTAAGAAAGAAGAACAGGTGAACGAAATACTCAAGGGACTTTTTGATAAAGGTGTCATTTTTATGACTTCTAAGGGCTATCAATCTGCCAGGGATATCTTTCAGCTACATGATGCAACGGCCTGTGATGTTAGGTTGGACAAGGTCTGGGGGCGTGAGCTCCTCGACCTCTGGGAGGACTTTCTCCAGACGGAATGGTACGCTGATTGGGCGAAGCTCGTTCGAACCTGGAATATGCCTGTATGGAGGGTAATCCCAGCCAGAAAAGCTATCTCCAAAGAAACCAAACTCCTTCCGTCCGAAGATGTGGAGGCTATTATTGATGAGGCTGCCAAGCTTGCACTAGCTAACTGCTCTTGTCGGAGAATAGCAGCAAGGTGTGATTCACCGGCTGATGTTTGTCTTCAGGTCAACCGAGGGGCAGAATATGCCATAAAGAGGGGGACCGGTAAGGAACTGACCAAGGATGAAGCATTAAAGGTCCTGGATGTTGCCGAGGAGGCCGGTCTTATACACAGTGTGTATAACAATTCCGGGGTTCCCAGTGTGATCTGCAATTGCTGCACCGACTGCTGTGTCTTCTACTATCCGCTTACCAAACATGGCGTTTTGGACAAAGGAGTGGCTAGAAGCAGATTTCAGGCAGAGGTGGACAAGGCAACTTGCACAGGGTGTCAAACTTGTGTCGAGAGGTGCCCTTTTGAAGCGTTGGAAATGGTTAAGATCCAGGGGGAAAAGAAACTCAAGGCACAGGTAATTTCGGAGAAATGCTTTGGTTGCGGAATTTGTGCCGTGGGATGCGAGCCAGCAGCCATCAAGCTCCTCGAAATCAGGGCTGCTGAGCATATCCCTACCTAAGGGAACAGCTTAAAGAGTTGGTTTCCGAAAAGAACTTGATGAGAGCGATATACGTCTTCTAAATAGTAGGTTAGTACAAAATGTCTGAAGCAAAGATTGGCGTTATTGGTGGAAGCGGGCTTTATAAGATGGAGGGGATGACAGAGATAGAGGAGGTGAAGATAAGCACGCCCTTTGGCGACCCCAGCGACGCTATTGTATTGGGTAATCTAGGAGGAGTAAGGGTTGCCTTTATTCCCAGACATGGCAAGGGACACCGGATAAGCCCCAGTGAACTACCGGCGAGAGCCAATATCTATGCCTTGAAATCTCTGGGGGTAGAAAGGATTATCTCCGTAAATGCTGTGGGCAGTCTCAAAGAAG
>JAZFXR010000073.1:0-7618 GCA_036448835.1 Dehalococcoidia bacterium
GACGGCACAGTAGTCGCTGCAGGTCCTGATGTCGAGCTCGCCAAATGGGATCTGGGAGTTGTTGAGTATGCCCTCACCATCTCCAGCACTCCTAACGGTTCTGTAATCACTCCTGGCGAGGGGGTATTCACCTATAGTGGCGGGATGGTAGCTAGTATGGTTGCCAAGCCCGAGACGGGCTACCGCTTTGTCAGCTGGACTGGTGATGTGGACACCGTCGCCAACGTCAAGGCCGCCACGACCATCGTCACTATGCATAGTGACTACGCCATAACCGCCAACTTTGCGGTAAGCTGGCTGCTAATCGGCGGGATTATAGCAGCAGTGGTGGTGGCAGTGGGACTGGCGATTTTCTTTGTGCGTAGAAAGAGAGCTGCTCAGATAAAAAAGCAAGGCCGTAGAAAAGCTGCTCGGAAAAAACATTGAATTAGGCTTTCAGCCCTTAACTCCGCCACTACACTTGGTTAGACTCGCTATGACTTTCTCTACACTATTGCTGCAAAATGTTTAAAGCGGACAGAGATGCGACTAGTCCGCCTATTTTATATCGAAATTAATTGCTCAGCCGCTCCCTCGTTCAGGTCGCTGTAGGCGTGTAATACATATAGTGTCTTAAGACTGACGGCACCGTGGTCCCCGTTGGATGGACCGACTACTCTGTGTCCTACCCAACATTAGTCTGTATTGTTGCCTATTAACTTGTATTGTTACCTTTGGTGCAACAAAACGTCATTGCTGCTACTTCTAATGCTTGGTCGAATGATTTATAATGTTCAACTCACTATCTTTTTAGGAAAGCTCACGTAAACAACAAAGGAAAAGGAGGCAATAAATGGTGAAGAAGGAAGCGTTAACGATTGACTGGGCAGGACTTGGTCAAGAGATGGAGTGTTTGCTTCGTCTGAAAACCAGCCCCGTTGCCTACAAGAGGCTGGAGAAATTAGATGAGCTGGATAAAATACCTGACGTAATGAAGCTTGAACGCCGGGCTTCTTTTTGCCAGGTACCAGCGATGGTTCGAACCATGGGCTTGACGGTAGCTGCCACCAGAAAAAACTTCAGTGAGCGTTGCGCTCGAATCAACGGTCTGGCACCGACTACCGAAAAGGAGGTCACCTGGGAGGCAAATGCCTTCGCCACTAGCTGGTTTGCCAACGTGGAAGAAGCCAGAAAGCAAATGGCGGAATATCCGCTGGTTCCACCCGGAGAGGCCGTTGTGCTCGCTCCGCTAGCTTCCGGCAAATTTCACCCCGATGTTATCCTAATCTACGGTAATCCGGCGCAGATGATGCTGCTGATGAACGGACTCCAATTCAAGGACTACGAACGCTTCCAGTTTTTCTTCATCGGTGAAGGTGCTTGTGCCGATGGCTTGGCTCAGTGTTATACCAGCGGTAAACCTGCCCTGGCTATTCCCTGCATGGGAGAGAGGGCTTTCGGCGCCGTTACTGACGATGAGATGGTTATGGCGCTGCCACCGGGAATGATGACCAAAGCCGTCGAAGGGCTTAAGGCGCTTAAGGATCGGGGAGCTGGCTACCCTATTATGCATCTTGGGCCTCTTTGTGACCCGTCTCCGATATTGATGCAGATCTACCCTGACTGGTGGGAACGCCATTGACCTCAAATACCAGTGGTATTTTGGGGATGTAATACGTGATCGGTATAGTGTCCCCGCAGTTACATGAATGATTCCTCACTAGGCCGGTAGTGACCTGCATTATGGTCCCGACTTAAAGAGACAGGAGTGGAGTTAAGCTGGCTTTTGAAGCTTGCCTGGCCCAAACGAAGAGTAGTCCAAGTCATAAAATTGTCTGCATACGGTAAATAAACCATACTGCACGCCACCTAGAACTATTTTCGCTTCCGCAGAATCACGATAGTACTTCTCGTAGTTGTTTTCACGGACATAACCAAAGGAACCCATGAGCTCCATCCCTCTCAGGATTAGCTCTGATGTTTTCCTGGTAATGAATACATGCACTGCATGTGCTTTAGCTGCCATACTTATCGAATCCCAGGGACCATAAATCTCCCGGTGGTCAAACTGATGGGCCAGTTCCAAAAAGGCAGCCCTGGCCACAGTTATTACTGAAGCCATCTCGCCCAATATGACAGCCGATGAAAGGTGCTGATTAATTGGTTTCCCGCCTACCACCCTCTGTCCCGTGTAGTCAACAAGGACATCAAAAGCACCCTGTAGAATACCCGTGGCATGCCCTGAGTTCATAGCCATAGGAGCAGCCAAGAGTTCTTGAAATATAGCCCAGGCTTCAGGTCCTTGAAGTCCCCACTCCTTGGGCACCCGGACATCATCAAAATAGGTAGAGGTATTTCGGTCAGATTGCATACCGCATTTGACCTCGAATTTGCCATGGGAAACCCCAGGCCAGGGTTCGGGAACATAGATCAGTGCAAGGCCATCTGTGCCCATACGCGGGTCCATGTTACAGACCACGCAGTTGAGGTCAGCTATGCCACTATTAGATGCCCAAAACTTATTTCCATTTACTACCCATTGGTCACCTTCAAGTTTAGCTCTCACCCCTACCGTTCTGGCCTCGTTCAGGGTATTCTCAATATCAACAGCCGATTCAACTTCACTGAAGTTCATGCAGGCAACAGCTAACTCTTTGCCTGTGAACTTCGGGGCAAAGTCATCAAGCACTGCTCTCGCCCATGCCTTTGCCTTCGGAGAAAAGGGGCCGATATAGGCTGTAAAGGCCGGTTGCCAGCCCCAGTCAGTGCAGGCACTGTGCATACTTATGCCATAGTCGCCGCGCCCTAGCTGCTCCTGCTTCAGAGCAGCGCCAACCACGGTACCCTTCTCCGCAGTACCACCATACTCCTCTGGTATCATGCTTTTCTGGGAACCAAGGTCTACTTGTAATTTCTTCAGGATAGGAGTGATTATCTTTTGATGCGTAATATCATCATCAATCTTGTCGCGAACCGGCATAATCTCCTTGTCGGTAAAATCAGCGAACATCTGCTGTAGCATCCGTTGCTCTTCATTAACAAAACACTCCGGGTATTGTAACTTGTACCACTGACTGGTCTGATTCATCACTTATCCCTCCTTCGAGCGCAAATTTTCTTAACAAGCTGTGTGCTTCGATTAGTTGATTTCTTCAGTTAGTAGACGCTCTAATCCATGATTACTCCTTTCCCAATCCTTTGTTAGTCTTGCTATGATAGCCACTTTGCCCTCTAATGTCAGTGGCAGGTCTGCCTGCTTCTAATTTATTTCGTCCATTATGTTTAAATGTCTTAGTCAGGTAGTTAGATAGCAGTTTCCTGCCTCAGGGCTTCCACGATTTCCTTTACTTTGTTCTTATGCCCTTCTCTACCTATAGTGTATGAATGCGGAACCCAATTCATGTCCTGCAAATTTTTCACTATACTGGGAAGCAAATCCCGGGGGATAGAAATAAGCAGCAGACCTTCGGGAAATAGCCTTCTTGACCTCATGCCGAAACTAAAACTGGGCATCATGAAATTCAATTCGCCACTTACATATGGGTAGATGTATAGCCAGGCGCAAGCCGCAACTGGTGTCCCCTTAGCAGACCACATATTCCCCGTCGCATAGCTGTTTGCCCTCAGTATGATTTCTGCTTGACCTGGGTTGGCGGTTACAATTAATACATCTGGCTCGAATGACAGTTTGTCTAAAGGAGAGAAAACGACATAGTTAGCCGTATCCTTAGCCAATTTTGGAATGAACTGATAGATTCCTCTGTTGGCATGCGCGTCCTTAAAGATTTCTAACTTAGGTCCTACTCGTCCGCTCTCGAAAACCGGGTCACTATCCACCATACCCAATATCAGCGGCCCTACGCACGTAAAGTTTCCCTTTGATACATAAAAGGTGCTGCCATTTTGCGTTTCTACGAGCATCTCACAAAAATCTAGAATCTTATCCGACCTTCTAATTCCGTCCGGTTTGGTAGGTAAGAACTTAACACCGGCGGGTTGCCTCTCAAATTTGAATTTGTTAAATACGGATAAATCCTGTTGTATTGAACTCATGTCAAGCTCCTTTCTGTTTTATGATATGTCTGTATGTTATTTATTGACCTATATGGTGACCACAATTGACAACAAGCGTATGCCCGGTGATCCCACTGGATTCGTCTGAAGCCAAGAACACTGCGGCAGCAGCTACCTCAGCTTCTTCAGTCGGTCTCTGCAGAGAATAGTTTACAGTGATCTTGCTCATTAACTCCTCATAAGGAACGCCTGTAGCCTCGGACCTGCCCATTACCACATTAGTAAGACGTTCGCCCCTAACTGCAGCAGGGCTGATGCAATTAACACGAATATTATATTGTCCCAACTCGATAGCTAGGGTTTCCGTCAATCCAATGATCCCCCACTTAGAAACACAGTAAGGACTTCTCATAGGATATCCAAATCTTCCGCCATCGCTACCCATGTTTATAATATTGCCCTTTTTGTGTGGAATCATGTATTTAAGCACCTCCCTGGCACACAGCATGCTCCCGGTTAAATTAATTGCCAGTACCTGGTTCCAATCCTGCAGTCTCAGGTCAACGACATTAACAGTAGGTCCACCGATGCCGCTATTATTAACCAATATATCGACTTTACCATACTCATTGAGAGTTTCGGCTACCAGCTGCTGCACTTGCTTTTCATCAGAAACGTCGGTTTGTATGGCTTTTACCCTGCCTCCCCCTGATTTGATCTTTTGAACGGTCTCATCTAACCTAGAGAGGGTCCGAGCGGCTATTACAACTATCGCTCCCTCAGAAGAAAAGGCCATTGAGATAGCCCGGCCGATACCTCTCCCACCTCCAGTAATGATAGCTACTTCATCTTTTAATCGCATGTATTTACCCCCTAAAGAGCTAGTGCTTTCATTTTGATCCGGTTTATATAATTATGCCACCTTCCCAAATTTATTTCCGCTTGTGATAAGTTTCTCGTCTGTGTTCTTAGATGTGTTCAGCATCTATTCGGCAAAGTGATGATTTGAGATGAGCCCCATAAATCTGTATAAAACGTAAGAATGTTGACAGCAAAAATGAATAACATTACAATTGTTAGACATGTCTAACAATTATGCGAGCAGGGTAATGGTTAAGCAAGAAGCGCAAAGAGAGCAGACCGCCAGCATGGAAGACTACCTTGAGGCGATAGCTAACCTGGGAGAAGGGAGGAAAGTGGTGAGAGTAAAACAAATCAGCGAAATGCTAGGAGTCAAGATGCCCAGTGTTACCTCAGCCTTGAAAAAACTCTCGGAACAGGAGCTTGTGGAGCACGAGAGATATGGCCACATAAAACTTACTCCCGAAGGTAATAAGGTTGCCCGCGATGTGATTCGCAGACATAAGGCATTGACCCGCTTTTTTGGGCAAGCTCTGGGCATTAACGAAGAAACCGCGGAAGAAGATGCCTGCAAGATTGAGCATGTCATTAGCTCCTTGAGTATGGAGAGGCTGGCGAAATTTGTGGAGTTTATAGAGGCCTGTCCGCTGGGAAGTGCTAATTTCTCCAGCAGGTATGAATATTATTTAGAGCATGGGGAGCTCCCTCAAGATTGCTCAAAGAGAAGTGTGAGTAAAAGGAAATAAAAACGGCAAATTTTTTGAACTTGTAAGTTAGGCAAGGCTAACTTGCTTAAGATAGGAGACTAGCTATGACCAGGTATCAAGAAGGACAATTGACCTTGGCTGAGATGAAGACCGGGCAGACAGGCACTGTGGTTGAGGTTCTAGGAGGGCATGGCTTAATTGGGCGTCTGGATGCTTTAGGTATCAGGCCAGGAAGGAAGGTGACCAAGCTGAGTTCTACTCTATTTCGTGGCCCGGTTATGGTCAGAGTGAATAGTACTCAGGTGGCTGTTGGTTTTGGCATGGCTAGGAAAATAATGGTAGAAGCAGATAAATATCCGCCGCGGATTTCCTAAGATGATGCGCATCTTACTTGTGGGTAATCCCAATGTGGGTAAAAGCGCCCTTTTTTCTCGACTGACTGGTACACGCATTATCGCTTCCAACTATCCCGGCACCACCGTGGGGTTCACTAAAGGTTATCTGAAGCTGGGTGAGGAGCAGGTTGAGGTTATCGATGTTCCCGGCAGCTATACTCTTGAACCAGGCTCTAAGGCCGAAGAAGTCGCTGTGGAGATGCTGAAAGAAGGAGACCTGGTCATAAATGTGATTGACGCTACTAATTTGGAGAGAAATCTCAACCTGACCTTGCAGTTACTGGAAAGACAGATTCCGGTAATAGTTGCCCTTAACATGTGGGATGATACCCGACATCGGGGCATAAGTATAGATGTGGCCAGGTTGGAGGAGCTTCTTGGGGTGCCGGTGGTACCCACAGCTGGCATTACCGGACAAGGGATCAAGGAGCTAGCCGAACGTCTTGCCGAGGCCAGAGTGCCCAAAAACGCTCGCATTTATGCTACTAGCGATGAGCGGTGGTTGAAAGTAGGTGACATAGTGAGCCAGGTGCAATCGTTAAGCCATCGACATCATCGCTGGTACGAGCGTTTGGCAGATGCCAGTAGTCATCGGGTAGGCGGGATATTTATCGCCCTGCTGGTCCTCTTTGCCACCTTCTGGTTTGTTCGATTCATCGGCGAAGGAATAATTGGTTATGTAGCTGACCCTCTCTTTGAAGGGCTATGGACACCAGTGCTAGTGAAACTGAGTGCTGTTTTGGGGGCGGGCGGATTCTGGCACGATGTCTTGATAGGTAAACTTATTGGGGGAGAAATTAACTATTTTCAATCCTTTGGTTTGCTGAGCACTGGACTTTACATTCCCCTTGCCGCGGTATTGCCGTATATCGTCGGTTTTTACTTCGTATTAGGAATACTGGAAGATATTGGTTACCTGCCCCGCCTGGCGGTATTGATGGACACCATAATGCATCGGTTAGGGCTACACGGTTATGCAATCATCCCCACTATTTTGGGCTTTGGGTGTAATGTGCCCGGTATTATGGCAACCCGTATTTTGGAGAGCCGCAAACAAAGGTTTATTGCGGCAACTTTGATTTCAATTGGCGTTCCCTGTGCTGCCTTGCAGGCTATGATAATCGGGTTAGTGGGAGAGCAGGGGCTCGAATATGTGGCTATGGTCTACGGGAGCCTGTTTATATCCTGGCTTATCATAGGGCTAATCCTTAATCGTACTGTTAAGGGATTCAATCCGGAGCTTCTAGTGGAGATTCCACGCTATCGCTTACCTCCGTGGCGGGTTATTGGTGAAAAGCTCTGGCTACGGGTCTCCGGCTTTATTAAAGAGGCTTTGCCCATAGTTATCGGCACCGTGCTGGTGGTAAATATCCTATACATTTTAGGAGTTTTCAATGCCATTGCGGATATTACCGCCCCAGTATTGACCGGGCTATGGGGATTGCCTAAAGAGACAATTACGGCCTTGGCTGTCGGCTTTCTGCGTAAGGATGTGGCTATGGGCATGCTAGCTCCATTAGCTCTAACTGCCAAGCAACTGGTTATCAGCAGCACAGTTCTGGCTATGTTTTTCCCTTGTGTGGCTACGTTTGTGATATTGGCTCGAGAGCTGGGGGTAAGAGACTTGCTTAAAGCTGTTGGAATAATGATAGCAGCAGCACT
>JAZFXR010000074.1:0-2340 GCA_036448835.1 Dehalococcoidia bacterium
TGACGAGACAGGAGACATTCAAGCTGGCTACCCTTACAATCCCAACGGTTCAGTGAACAATATAGCAGGCATTTGCGATGCTACTGGTCGCATTTTCGCCCTGATGCCGCACCCAGAGCGATTCATCCGTTGGACGCAACATCCAAGGTGGACCAGAGAGCCCCGCCGCGAATATGGAGATGGCTTCCGCATTTTTCTAAACGCAGTGGAGTGGGCCAAGGGCATTTGAACAAAGGGGCAGTCCATCCTGAATTAGTCTAATTAGTCTAAGTAGATTACGAAAAATGGTTATTAATGTTTGCTATACTATCTGTTGCCATAAGGAGGCAAATTGCACAATATCAGAGTTGGTATAGCTCAGATTAATTCCACTGTGGGCGACCTCACCGGTAATACCAAGAAAATAAAGGAATGCATTGACCAGGCGAAATCCCTGGGAGTTGACTTGCTAACCTTCCCTGAACTGGCTATACCCGGCTACCCCCCAGAGGATTTGCTACTTAGACCACAATTCATTAAGCAAAACAGGGAAAGTCTTAATGAAATAATAGAATACAGCGCAGATATAGTGGTAATAGTGGGCTTCGTTGACACCGATGGTGATATATACAATGCTGCCGCAATTCTCTGTGATAGACAATTGGTGGGCGTTTACCATAAATTTTATCTACCGAACTACGGCGTTTTTGATGAAAATAGATATTTCCAGGCGGGGGAGGAATGTCCCGTTTTCATTATTTATGGCATCGGCATAGGTGTAACTATTTGTGAAGATATGTGGTATGAAGCAGGGCCAGCACTTGTCCAGACCTATGCCGGAGCCGCGGTGCTCATTAATATAAGCGCTTCACCATATCATGCCGGAAAGGGGCTCTTTAGAGAGAGGATGCTCGCTACCAGAGCATCGGACAGTGCAGCTATTGTTGTCCATAATAATTTGGTTGGCGGGCAGGATGAGCTTGTATTTGATGGGAATAGTCTAATTGTCAATGAAAAAGGAGAAATCGTTGCCCGTGGGAAACAGTTTGAGGAAGACTTTGTAGTGGCTGATTTGGATATGGAGTCAGTATTCCGCTCTCAGTTGCGTGACCCTCGACGAAGAAAAGAAACCCCATGGATCAAGGAGAAGCTCGAGAGAGCCACGAAAATAGAGGTATCAAGGGAGTATCTGTCAATTACTAAGCCTTCTTTGCCGCCAAGACCAGTTGACAGATTGAATGAACTTGCTGAGATTTACCAGGCTCTTGTCCTCGGTGTCAGAGATTATGTGTGCAAAAACGGCTTCCAGAAAGTAGTTATTGGCTTATCAGGCGGAGTTGACTCAAGCCTGGTTGCTACCATTGCAGTCGATGCCCTAGGATCTGGAAATGTCGTGGGTGTTTCGATGCCCTCTCGCTACTCATCACCTGGCAGCAAATCAGACGCTGAAGCACTAGCAAGAAATCTAGATATAGCGCTTAAAGTAATTCCTATCGAGAAAGTATTCTGTGCGTACCTCGAAACGCTAGCTGCGCCGCTCAAAGGCACAAATCCCGATGCGACTGAGGAAAACATTCAGGCAAGGATCAGAGGCAACCTCCTTTTTGCTTTGTCTAATAAGTTCGGCTGGTTAGTGCTCGCTTGCAGCAACAAAAGTGAGACAGCCATGGGCTATACTACACTGTATGGTGATATGTCCGGAGGACTTATTCCCCTCAAAGATGTGCCTAAGACATTAGTTTTCGAATTGGCCAAATATAAGAATCGCCAGGCTGGGAAAGAGATGATACCTTCTAGCGTGTTAACGAAAGCACCATCTGCTGAACTAAGACCCGACCAGAAGGACACTGATACCCTGCCATCATATGAAGTATTGGACCCTATTTTAAAGGCTTACGTGGAAGATGACATGACAATTGACCAGATTATGGCTATGGGTTTTAACCGCGACATAGTTACAAGAGTAGCTCGTTTGGCAGACAGGAACGAATATAAACGCCGACAGACTGCCCCCGGTATCAAAATAACTCCCAGAGACTTCGGGCGGGATAGGAGATTACCAATCACTAACCAATTCAAGGGAGAGTAATATGAGGAAGATCGGTGGTATCTTACTGGCGGTCGGTCTAGGTATCTTGATAGGCTGGGGTCTTTATTGGTTCTTCAGTCTAGCTTTTTTATCATTACCATTGCCTGTTAAGATTGCCATCGCTGCTATAGCTATAGGGCTCATTATTCTTCTAGCATCACTGAGTTGGGAGAGGTATCGGGCATCCAAGCAAGAAAAAGAGAAATTCAAGGAGGTGGAAAAATGATTGTGGTTACCACAGAGCAAATAGAGGGCAAGAAGATAACAGAAAC
>JAZFXR010000075.1:0-4904 GCA_036448835.1 Dehalococcoidia bacterium
GGTGTAGTGCATACTCATTACTCGCTTTATATCAATGCTTTATCATTCTACGAATATATTCTAGTTCATCGCTCTGTGACTTTGCAGTTAAATAGCCGCGCACTTAATCCCAGAACGCTTCAATTCAATGAGTTCAGTCAGCGAGTTTCCGGTGTAAATAGAGAAATGGTCAGCCTGGGAGTACTTCCTCTATCACATTCCTTTGGTATTGCCTTCAGTAACACTGGTAACTTCGTAGGTGGAAAAACAATTCTACTACGGTGGTGGAATGCCGAAGAGGCACTACAAGCCATTCAGAGATTCCATGTTACTCAAATGGCAGCAGTGCCTACCATGTACATCCAAATGCTGGAATTTCCCGAGTTGGATAAGTACGATTTAAGCTCGCTTGAAGACTGCCAATGTGGGGGTGCACCACTGCCCGTGGAAGTGGCCTTGAAGTGGAAGGAAAAGGTGGGAGTTGATATTCGAGAAGGGTGGGGTTTAACCGAATCAGGAGCTACGACTACAGGGCAGCCAGGCGACCTTCCACCCAAGTATGGATCCATTGGTAAAAGCCTTCTGAAATGTAATACTATAAGAATTTTTGACGAGAAAGGACGAGAACTTCCAGCGGGTCAACAAGGAGAGATAGTGGTCAAGGGGCCTACGCTTATGAAGGGCTATTGGAATCTGCCGGAGGAAACAGCCAAAACCATCAGGGACGGCTGGCTTTATACCGGCGACCTGGGATATATGGACGAGGATGGCTACTTCTACATCACTGGCCGCAAGAAGGACATAATTATCAGAGGTGGAGAAAATGTATCGCCGATTGAAGTAGAGGAGGTTCTTATGCAACATCCAGCAGTCGCAGAAGCAGGGGTTATAGGCATTCCCGATGCTGTGTATGGAGAAGAAATAAAAGCTTTCGTGGTCGTGAAACCAGATAAACATGTAAATGAAGAGGAATTAATTGCCTTCTGCAAAGACTGCTTGCCAACCTTTAAATTGCCAAAAAGCGTACAATCTATGCAATCCTTACCCAAGAACGTTTTAGGCAAGGTATTAAGGGCTGAATTACGCCAGCTCAGTTAGTTCTGAGTAGCATGATAAAGAATCGATGGGAGGAAAATGCCATTGCTTGAATTAAAATTTGACAGGACAAAATGTGCCGAGTGTAAAACCGTCAGTTGTCTCGTTAAGTGCCAGTACATGGATTTTGAGAACAAAGACAAGGCGAAAGAGGAGTGGCAGAAGATAATCAACGGAGAGGATTCCTCTGTACTGGAGGCATGCACTACATGTTATGCCTGCGAGGAATATTGCCCTTTTGGCAACCATCCATTTTACTTGATTGTCGAGCGGCAGGAAGATAAAGGGATACTACCAGCACCAAGGCCGACCGTCACAATGTGGATGAATCAGTGCCAGCCAGTAGGCAGATTCACGGTTGGTAAGGTTGAGGAAAGGGCATTATCATACTGCTTTCTGCCCCAATTTAACACACTGGTTAAGGGTAAGCTCTTCGACGGCATCACCTGGTCTGTAATTTTCGGGCAGGAGTTTTTCTGTAATGCTGTTTATCTCCATTACGCAAAATTATCAGTAATAAAGGATAGGTTACCCAAGATAGTTGAGAATATCAAAAAACAGGGAATCAAAGAGCTTGTGTGTCTCCATGACGAATGTTATGGCACCTTCACGTCGCTGACGTCTGCCTACGGTATAGATATGCCTTTCAGACCCATTCATTACTTCGAGTACCTGTATGATAAGCTGCAGGAGCTTAAGCACCTTATAAAACCGCTCAATATTAAAGCGGCCTACCAGCGCAACTGCTCAGCCCGGCTTTGTCCGGAGACAGACCACTATGTAGATGATATATTCGAGTTGCTTGGGGTAGAGCGAGTCAAAAGGATGTATGACAGGGAGAATGCTCTTTGCTGTGCCGAGATCTTCAGGATGGCGAAGGGGCCGGCGCTGGCTGACGACGTTCAGACGCGGAATACAGATGATATGGTGAAATTCGGAGCGGAATACTGCGTTTTTAATTGCCCGGCTTGCTGGGACTCGCTAGCACATAAGGTAGTCAAGCAAGGCATAAAGCCGATACACATGATTGACCTGTGCAAACTCGCTATAGGCGAAGAACAAGCCTTAAAGCTGCCCGAATTAATAGCGGAGGTGTAAGTTATGGCGATCACCAGTGCTCTATATGATTCGTTAGCCAAGATAGTCGGTAAGGATTTCGTCTCCGACCAGAAAGAGGAGCGTTACTTCTACGCCAGGGACGGCGGGCTTATGCCCCCGCATGAACCAGATTTTGTGGCAATGCCCAAAACAACTGAAGAAGTGCAGGAGATAGTAAAGCTGGCAAACAAGGAGAAGGTACCACTAGTCCCTATAGGGGCAGGGCTGGCATTGACCGGTCTGGTCATACCTCAGCGAGGTGGCATTGTGCTGGATATGAAGCGGATGGACAAGATCCCGGAGGTAAATGAAAAGGCCAGATACGTTGTCGTTGAAGCAGGTGTTACCCACGGTGCATTGAAAAGTCATCTGCAAAAACACCACCCCAACCTGCGGCACAGCATACCCGATGCTCCACCGATAGCAACCATAGTCGCTAATGCCGTAATACACGGACAGGGACGCCTATCGCACCAGCACGGTTTCAACTCCGACATGGTCTCCGGCCTGGAAGTAATCCTCCCCACGGGAGAACTCTGCCGCATCGGCTCGTGCTCAGTATCTCCATACTGGTTCTCAAAGGGGGCTCCACTGCCGGACCTGTCTGGGCTCTTTCTGGGATGGTTTGGCACCACCGGTATAATCACACAGCTGGGACTAAAGCTTTACCCATGTAAGAAAATGAGAGACGTCATGCTTTTCCTAACGGACATAGCCGATCTGGTACCAGATATATTACTGAGACTCAGCCACACAGAGATGGTGGAAGATGTGGTAGTCTCGTCTCAGCCGCTGCCTTTGAGGTTTAGAGGAACCTTCTGGATAATGTCTTACATAACAGGTGATTCGGATGAAGAACTTGAGTTCAAACGCAAGATGGTGTGGGATGCCCTCTGGGAACATTTTGAAAACCGGGATGTAGGCTTTCTGAGTGTTTCGCCAGATATGAAACCACCACTGATGTCAATGCCTTCCAAGGACACGTCCAGATTTGCCGACGTGTCCAAAGGCGGCGGATTTCAGTATGCCGGACCTATTACTCCCATTGAGAAATTCCCAGCATTCGTTAGGAAACTGGAGGAGGTAGCCACAAAATACAGCGTCTTCTATGCATCGACCACACGGCTCATCGGTGCCGGTCACTGCATGATGTTTTCCTTCTCCTTTTCCTTTAATAGGGCTAATGCTGATGAGATGGCAAGAGCTAAAAAGGCTTTGGATGAGTGTAGTAAATTCGCCCTGGAGGAAGGAGGCGTGCTCTGGAAGGCAGACATTTACGAACAGAGCCTGCTGATGGACAAGATGAACCCGAATACGCTTGTCCTTATGAAGAAGATAAAACAGCTACTGGACCCCAATGGAATCATGAACCCGGGAAATTGGGAGGTAAAATAATGCAGAACTACGCTAGCCAGATCCACAGATGCTTCAGATGCGGGTACTGCAAGTTTCCCACCGATTATTCAAGCTTTAATTGTCCATCCTACAGAAGGTTCAGATTTGATAGCTATTCCACCGGCGGTCGACTTTGGCTTATTTATGCCTGGTTGAAGGGTGAAATCGAATGGTCAGAGCACTTCGCTGAAATCCTTTACACCTGCACAACCTGTAAGAATTGTACTGAGCAATGTCCGATGAAATTCGCTCCTGACATTGTTGACTGGATTGTTGGAGCGAGGAGTGATATGGTCGAGAAAGGGAAAATACCACCCCGTGTTGCACGTTTTTTTGAAGCTGTTTATGGATATGGAAATCCTTTTAAGCAGCTCAGGAGCGAGAGAGCTGCCTGGGCAAATGGCACTAAAAGGTATGCGTCAGGAGATGAATACCTCTTGTATATCGGCTGCCTGGGCTCGTACGACGAAAACGGACAAAAAATGGCCAGGAACCTGGTAGATATCTTAAACTCCTCTGGAGTATCGTTCGGGATACTTGGTGAAGAAGAAGAGTGCTGCGGCAACGAGATATATATGCTCGGTGAAACAGGACTATTTCAGAATCTGGTGGATAAGAACAGCCAGAAATTCAAAGAGCTTGGCGTTAGTAAGGTGATTACGCTCTGCCCGCATGGGTACAATACCATGAAGAATGCTTACCCCGCATCAGGTGGAAACTTCGCGGTGTATCATTACACTCAAATCCTGAACGATTCGATTAAGAGAAACAAGATAAAGCCTTCACGAGCTAAAGCGAAAATTACCTATCACGACCCCTGTTTCCTGGGACGGTACAACAATATCTATGACGAGCCGAGGCAGATATTGCAGAGTATTCCTGGAATTGAGTTGGTGGAGATGGAGCGGAATAGGAAAGATGCCTTCTGCTGTGGGGGTGGCAGTGGCAATTTCGCTACCGACTTTTTAGCCGGCAGCGCGGATAGCCCGGCACGAGTCAGAGCCAGAGAAGCTTACGAAACCGGAGCCGATACTTTAGCAGTCGCCTGCCCCAGTTGCCTAACCATGCTCACAGATGCAGTGAAGGCAGAAAACCTGGATGATAAGCTGGCTGTCAAAGATATCTCGCAGATTTTGAAAGAGCTTCTGTCTGTTAAATGAACCTGTGAATCTCGCTCTACAGGGCCAGGTTCTGCAAGCTACCCATTATTAGTGCTGCTGCTATCATTATTCCAACAGCTTTAAGCAAGTCTCTTACCCCCAGCTCTCGAGCCAATATCACAAACGTAGCCACACAAGGGAAAAACATAGCCAGAACTGTGCTGCTGATAACCAGTT
>JAZFXR010000076.1:0-3436 GCA_036448835.1 Dehalococcoidia bacterium
ACCTGGTAGCAGAAGCCGCACCCTTCACAAGAGAAGGGGTCGACTTCAAAATCTTTAATGGCTCCAAAGTGGCATAGTTCCTGGCATAAGCCACATTCTGTACACTTCTCTTCGTCTATGAAAGCGACTTGCCCACTCCAGAATTCCTTTTCTTCTTTAACCACAGGTTGGAGAAGAATATGAAGGTCGGCGGCATCTACATCACAGTCGGCTAATACCTTACTTTGGGCTAAGGCTGCAAAGGACGCTACTATGGACGTCTTCCCTGTTCCTCCCTTGCCGCTAAGAACCACGATTTCTTTCATTTATTCCTGAGCTTCCTGCTGGCGTCGGGTATAGACCCGGTATTTTCTTTCACCGCTCTCCTGCAGACATTGAGTGCACTGCTCAACTTCTTCAGGCTTGGCTTCCTCCAGGCGAATCTCAAAGCCAAGCTCTTCACACATATCCACTAGCCTTTTGAGGTGTGTTTCGCCATCTATGGCAACTTCTTGCCAGTCCATTATTTCGCTGCCCACCTAGCGGCAAGTATATCTTTGATGTCCTGGAAAAGTTTGAGAAACTCCTTACGCCATCGAGGCATCCCTTCTACCAAGGGAGTTCCTTTAGAATAGAGCAGGGCGATTTTTCTATCTAAAGGGATTTTCAGCAAAATTGGTATCCCTTCTTGATGGCAATATCGCTCAACTTCTTCGTCTCCTACACCAACACGATTGATTACCACCGCACATGAAATACCCAGCTTTCTCACTACCTCCACTGCCAGTGAAAGGTCATTTAGCCCAAAAGGAGTAGGCTCGGTCACGAGGAGACAAAAATCGCTCCCTTTTATCGCCTCTATTACAGGACAAGAAGTTCCCGGAGGAACATCGATGATTACTATATTTGCAGGGTCAGTATATTTCTTTACTTCTCTGATTATGGGCGGAGCCATTGCTTCGCCAACGTTAAGCTTCCCTTGAATTAACTCCAAATTCCCTAAATCACCTCTTTCAATTACCCCGATCTCTCTTCCCTCCTCACTAATAGCAGACTCAGGGCATAGGTAGGAACATGCCCCACAACCATGACATAGTTCGGGGAACACAAGAACTTTTTCCTTAAGCACCGCCATAGCGTTATAGGCGCAGACTTCAGCGCATTTACCACAATAAGTACATTTCGCTTCGTCCACCTTGGGAATAGGAATATACAGGCGTTGGCTCTGGTTTATAGCTAGATGCAGAAGAATATTAGCATTTGGCTCCTCTACATCACAGTCCAACAGTTGAAGCTTATAGTTATCGCTCAGGGAAAGAGCTAAACTGGTAGCCACCAGCGTCTTTCCTGTGCCGCCTTTACCACTGGCAACGGAGATTATCATTCTATTCCCGAATCATCTTTGCCTCACACTTGGGGCAACTCAGGTTATAACAAGGAACGCCTGCCTGGTGAGGAATCCTTGCCCCGCAGCTAGGACACACACAATCACCGCTGGGGCCTGCCCCGGGGCGGTTCCCACCCATTCTGCCCCTACCCCCGCCTCGTCCTAATCCTCTGCCTGTTCCCGGACCTTGCCCATAAGGGCCTGTGCCATCTCCTCTAGGCATAATTCACCTCCGTCAAGAATTGGTTTTGCTTTACCCAATCGGCGGCAGCCCACAGACTCCAGAATTACAGGTTGGGCAACTCACATCTGAGGGTTCGGTTCCGCTTGAGCAGCGGCTAAAAAATGAGGAAAGGAGTCTTTTGGGTTTGCCAGCATGGCATTTAGGACAACTCAAACTAGAACCATCTTCGCCAATAGCTTGGCGAGCTTCAAATTTTTGCCCACAGTGCGCACACTGGTATTCATAGATTGGCATAGTTCACCTCCCCTTCTCCAACTCTTCAAGACGGCGCTGGATTTCATTTAGCTGTTGGCCCAGCATCTGAGCCTGGTTTTTAAGCATCTCTACTTCCTGCTCCGAGCTCATGGCTTGAGGTGGCGGCTCTGCCATGGGCATTGTTTCCCCCATTCCCATGCCACGACCCATGCCTTGCCCCCTACCCATACCGGGCCCCATACCCCCTCCCATCCCATAATGGTTGCCTACATTGGGTTGAGAGCTTGATTGAAACCTCCCCGCTTTGAAGGCTTCAATAGCGTCCTTTATACTACCCGAAACACCGGTGATTACTTGAATCCCCGCTGCTGAAAGGGTCTGGTAAGCATTGGGACCACAATTACCCGTGAGCACGACCTCTGCCCCTTTGCTGGCAATCATCTGACCCGTGCTGATGCCTGCCCCACCAGCAGCCATAGCATTAGAGTTATCCAAGACCTCAAACTCCATGCTCTGGGGGTCAATGATGATGAAGTATTGACACCTCCCGAAACGAGGGTCTACCTCAACATCTAGACTAGGAGCTGTTGCTGATACTGCAATTTTCATGATGCACCTCTTTCTAGTTTATTTCTTCTCCAATTCTTTTATCCTAGCATCTACTTGCTCCAACTGTTCCTTTATTGCTTCAGACTGACTTCTCAGGAAGTCCAGTTCTTGCTCCCGGGTCATCTGCGAAGCATAGGGATCGGCTCCCGGCACTGCCCCCATAGGTGCTCTGCCATAACCATATGGCATAGCTCCCGGATAGGTTATTTCCCCATAATAAGGCGTAGCCCAAGGGCCGCCATAAGGAGGATAATCCGGCTGGGCAGGCATTCCTGCGGCTCCACTGAGGAAATAACCGCAACGAGGTAATCCTCCCCGTCCTATACCAACGAAAGGCCAGGCGGGAGAGCTTCCTCCGAAGCCAAATCCCCATCCCCGTCTTCCAAATCCTCTACCATATCCATTAGGCATTTTTCACCTCCTTAGAAAATTCTAAAACTTACCAGCCAGGGTATCCATAAGCTCCCCATCTTCGCCAGCCACGACCAAATCCACGACCAAACCCACGGCCAAAGCCTTGCCCAAATCCATAGCCCCGCCTAGGCCATACAGTCGTTGAATCACCGTAACCATAAGGGTAAGTAAAACTGGGGATCGAATTGGCGAAGCCTGGCCTGCCAAAACGGGCACAAAAGCCAGCCCCCCTTCCGGTCATCGGACCTAATCCCCTAGGTCCTGTTCCATCTCCAAACGGCATCTCCGTCACCTCCTTTTTCTATTTTCTCACCACCGCCGACCACCGCGAAATCTCTTGCCACATCCTCTGTCTGCAGCAAATGGAGGCAAAGGCGTAGGTTGGATATTTCCACTGAAGCACACCGGGCAAGACAAAGGAAGCCTCTTTGCCATTGCCTCAAAAGATACATCCCACTCATGTCCATCGTCGCCACATCTGAAGCGACGCTCGGGGAGTTCGAAGTTGCCTCCTTCGATTTGTATTGCCTTGCCATTAATCAAAGCGTCAGCCACCTTTTTCCGAGCCGATTCTAATATTCGATGGAAGGTCGGCCTGGAAATACGCA
>JAZFXR010000077.1:0-3318 GCA_036448835.1 Dehalococcoidia bacterium
CCATTGGGCTGTTTCTGCACCAGATATGCTGTGGGCATGGTGGGGTTTCCCAAGCACTTGAATATCTCGCCATGCTCGTCAGCAAAGAGAGGGAAAAGGATGTTTTTCTCTTTGCGAAATTTCGCCACATTCCTCCTCTTGCTTCCCACCCCTATTCCTATCATCACAACCTTGTCTTTAAGCAGGTTGTTTGCATTCAATAAACGATAAAAATCCTTATAATTTTTCACCTCCTGGAGACAGCCGAAACAGAGTTCGTTATACAACTCTATGAATATATAGTCACTGTCGATATCTTTGAGAGAAAAGCATCTTTTGCCGTGTTTTATCTGCAGGTATTTTCTGTCCCTGGCATAGTCCAGCAGGATCAGCCGGCAGGAGGGGAAGTAATCGGCAACGCCAAGCTTGCGGACTTCCTCTGGTTCAGCCTCTTCCGGGCAACTGGCCTCCCTCCATCCTAAGTATCCATAAGGAAATCTTCTTACGTTGTTGTATCCCAGGCGCACGGCCCAGTAAGAGGCGATCTCGCTTCGCATTCAACTGTAATTCCTGCAGTAGATGATAATCTTCCGATTCTTATTCGCTCCAAGAAGCTTCACAAACTGTTGCCGCTTGTCCGGCTTGATAGAAGACTGCTCACTGAGGTCGAATTCAAGCTGCACAGCCTCTGGCAGGTGGCCGTCTCTGTATTCGTAAGCCGGACGCACATCTACAAGCAGAAAATCTTTGCCGGAATCATAAAGAGCCCGTAGTTCATCGATAGTGATGAGGTCATATCCTGCTCGAGAAGATATGGCGTCAGCGCGTTCCCACCAGACAGGCTTCTCTTCTGCCCTGACCAAGGTTCCTAACATATTCAAAACAATGAAGATTAGGAAGGGCAGAAAAAGTATAGAGGAAAGTCTTTGCATGGCCTTTCCTTTATAGTAGGAGGCCCCATCCCCCCTTCAACGTGTGGGGAAATGGGGCCAGCAGGGGTTCATGAATAATCCGGGCTAGGGAGTCTTCTTTAGTTGATAGGTTCCGTTCTTGTTATACTTCACTTCTGCTTCCAAATAATAAACCTTCTTGAGATCAGGTCTGAGATCCTGGACCATGTAATATGCCTCGCCGCTCTTTGCACCTGTATTGCAGACAAAAACAATAGGTTTATCATTGGGCAGAGACTTTATGCTCTTCTCCAACTTATCAGTAGGGATATTGACCGCTGTCTTGAAGGTTCCGGCCTTATACTCATCAGGGTCACGGACATCAATCAAGAGAATGCTTTGCGGATTTTCCTTCAAGATCTTGTTGAATGTGGCAATCTCGATACTTCCTTCGTCTTTGCCTGCCTTTATCTGGACAGCTTTGGTTGCACCGGCATACTGTTTCCAAGCCGGGTATCCTGCCGCAAATACCTTCACATTCCTGTAGCCGACCTTGACCGCCTTCCTGGCGGACTTGTGACTCAGCCTTCAGGTATAGCCACCACAGTAGAAGATAAGTGTTGTGTTCACGTCCAAAGGAAGTTTGCCTTCTAGCTCCTTAAATTGACGGTCAGGGATGCTGATGGCGGTGGGGATGTGACTCTTGAGGTATTTCGGCTGAAAGGGCCGGGAATCAACGATGATTGCCTTATTGGTATTTATTTGTTCAGCTACATATTCTGCTGAAACACTGGCATAGTTTCCTCGAACTTTCATCCATGCTGGAAACCCTAAGGCAAATACCTTGACATTGTTATAACCAAGTTTTTCCGCCTTCCAGGCGGATTTGTGGCTCAGCTTTCACTTGAGACCGCCACAATAGAAAATGAGCAGTGCATCCTTGTCTTTGGGAAGTTTTCCCTTTAATTGGTCAAACTTGCTGTGCGGAATATTGACAGCGGTGGGGATGTGACCCTTGATGTATTTCGGTTTATAGGGTCGCGAATCAATAATCATGACATTGTCAGGCGTGGGTATTTTTACCTGCTGCTTTACAAAAGACACCGAAACAATGTCATGAAACTGCCAGTCAGCCTTTGCTGGTTTGCTGGCGGCTTGGGCCCCAACCCATCCAAGACCCAGGGACAGCGCTAGGGTCACAAAGATGGAGAGCCATAAACTTTTTCTAAATCTCATCATCCAGTACCTCCTTTTTTTGATTGATTGAATCCGGGCGGGGATAAACCCCGCCCGAAAACCCCTCATTATCCTGACTTTTTCCAAAATTTCGGAGACATATGGATCCCACCTGGCAAGGTAGGTTCCGTTGGCCAGTCTAACGGTAAGGTACCCTTGGCGTAGTAGACCAGCGGTTTAGTATTTATTAATGGGTTAATCACCTGAACCAGCTTTTCATTCTTCACAAGCTCGCTTACTTTGCTCAGGGGATCGTTGAGGTCACCAAAAACACGGGCTTTGGTGGGGCAGGTTTCTACACAGGCTGGCTCTTCACCACGCTCCAAACGATGCTGGCAAAAATCACATTTGTCGGCTAAGTGGTTGCCTGGGTGGCGATAGCGAGCACCATAAGGACAGGAGGTGACACAGTAACCGCAACCGATACATTTGGCAGCATCTATTACCACAAGGCCGTTGTCTTGCTTATAAGTGGCTCCTACGGGGCAGGCCTCCACACAAGAAGGTTGGTCGCATTGCATGCATTGACCGGGCTGAAACTGGGTCCTTCTGCCGTAAAGGCCTCCCGTATGTTTCACCCAGTTCCGCCAGGACCCTTCAGGAACATTATTTTCAACCTTGCAGGCGACCATGCAGGCCTTGCAGTCAAAACATTTGAAAGTGTCAATCACCATGGCGTATCTTTTAGGTTGGCTCTCTTTCATTCTTAGATTCCTTTTGTTGATTGACTATTCAGATTATTTCTGCCTTGCAGTTTTTCAATCATCAATCATCAATCGTCAATCTTTTTTACACTGACTATGGTTTCGTGCATGGCCATGTTTCCTGAGATTGTATCGTTGTAATCTTCCAGGATCGCCGCTATGCAGGCACCTTTGCCGTAAATGTTGGACAGACCTGTCGAGAGCACACCAAATCCGGAATCCATATAGACGGTATCCTCTCTCGTCTCTTCTGTGATCCTGACTTTGAGTTCTCCTGTCCCTGCCCTGCTGCTCACCTTCACCGTATCCCCGGGGCTTATACCCAGTCGCTTCGCAGGCTTGGGGTGAATCCACAGACTATTCTCCGGGACCAATTCGTAGAGGAGAGCATTATTTGTACTGGAGCCCTGGGTAATGTAGGCATTGCGACCCACCACCAGCCTGAAACGGTTCCTTGGGACTCTTTTGGGTGGGGTATATACAGGCAATGGATCTATGCCCATATCAGC
>JAZFXR010000078.1:0-7760 GCA_036448835.1 Dehalococcoidia bacterium
GGACCAATTCCGGAATCCAGCGGTTCACCAAGAACACTCTGTTCGATGAGAAAATCGGCGGGACTATCCACCTGGCGCTCGGGAAGGGTTATCCTGAGTCAGGAAGCAAGAGTGAGTCAGCCATTCACTGGGATATGGTCTGTGACCTCCGCAAAGGCGGAGAAGTGCGGGTAGATGGGACTCTCTTCCTCAAGGACGGGAAGATACTGGTCTAAAGAAGGTATCGTCATAGTTCCTAGGACAGGTCATCCCGGCGGTTTGCTTGTCGTTTCCTCGGGCACGGGGGAAAGCGGCACCTCAGTTGGAAGAGGGCCAGGACTAACTCCGCAGAGAATCTTGCTGCACCAGTAAGTCTTCCATTGCAGGCACCTGGGTGGCATTTCCTAGCTGCCTGTTCTCACCCACAGACTCTCCCCGTCGGTAATGAATTCGATGGTGCCATCTTCATCCGTGCGGTAAACATTGCCCTTGCCCAGCTTGTCAATCAATCTCTCCATGACCTCAGGGCTGGGATGGCCAAAGGGATTATTTGCTCCGACGCAAATCACCGCTACTCTAGGGTCAACCGCAGCCAAGAGCTGCGAGGTAGTGGACTTATCCCCGCCATGATGAGCTACCTTGGAGACTGATACGCAATGGAAATGAAGTCGCAATAGTTGGATGGTGGAGTCAAAGATTCCAGCGCCTATTCGTGCGGTGGTATAGGGCGGTTTGCAGCTGCCCTTTAGAATAAATAAATGCTAGCGAATCGGATAAAGCAAGGTCGTTTAAGGATAAGTTGAGGGTATATCGCAGGGTAAGTTACAGTCAGGGCTCGTCCGTCGCCCAATCCAGAAGGCGTACCTCTGCTAAATATTCACATAGCTGGCGCTCGCCTGCTTGGATTCTTGGGGACACAAGACTATTTCCCGGCTGGTCAAAACCTTCTCTGAATACTGCGAGGACGTTAATTCAGGTCCCAGTCGCCAACATTGCACTCCCTGTACGTGTTGTCCCCCACAGCGACCGCGGTGCCGTCGTCTCTAAGCCCCACCGTTTGAGCACTGCCTGACGAGACTTGGATGACGTCCGTCCAGTCGCCCACATTGCACCTCCCGTCGTCGTTCAGGCCCACGGCGACCACGGTGCCATCGGCTTTAAGCCCCACCGTGTGAGCATAACCTGCGTCGACTTGGACGATGTCCGTCCAGTCGGCCACATTGCACCGCCCGTCGTTATTCAGGCCCACGGCGACCACGGTGCCATCGGACTTAAGTCCCACCGTGCAACCCCAGTCTGCGGCTACTTGGATAATGTTTATCCAGCCACTGACATCACACTGTCCATAGTTCCCCAAGCCCACGGCGACCGCGGTGCCATTGGCTTTGAGCCCCACCGTGTGGAATAGGCCTGCGGCGACTTGGACGATGCCCGTCCAGTTGCTGACGTTGCACTCCCCGTCGCCATTCCATCCCGTGGCGACCACTGTGCCATCGGCTTTGAGCCCCACCGTGTGGTAACCGCCTGCATCTACTTGGGTAATGTTGGTCCAGCCGCCGACGTTACACTGCCCGTAGTCTTTCAAACCCACGGCGACCACGGTGCCATTGGCTTTGAGCCCCACCGTGTGAAATAAGCCTGCGGCGACCTGGACGATGCCCGTCCAGTTGCCGACATTGCACTCCCCGTCATCGTTCCGTCCCGTGGCGACCACCCTGCCACCGGCTTTGAGCCCCACCGTGTGAAGGCCACCTGCGGAGACCATGAACTTGGCTTCGAATTCAGCGGTGATTGCGTAATCGCTGTTCATGGCGATGTCGGTTTCACTAGCGTTAACATCAGCGATGGCACTAACACTGCCAGTCCAGCCGACAAAGCGGAAACCGTCGTCAGCCTCGGCCACCAAATTGACCACTGCTCCCTTGTCATAGGTAAGAGCGCCGTGTCCAGGGGTGGTTACTGACCCTCCAGGAGTACTTGAGATATTGAGCGTACAGGATTCAGTGCCATCGCCACCGCAGCCTGCCATCCCGGCAATTAAGACTGCCGCAACTAATACGATGCCAACTCCTTTGATGAACATACCTTTCAAATCGCATTTTATCACTGGGTAGGGAAGTGTCAATGACCCTTTTAGGGGGTCTCTTAGCACCTGGTCCCATTGCCAGTCATCAATATCAGGCTGCCTACCATGAGCCAACAACTAGTAGAAGACGCAAAGATGTGTCAGTGGTGTTTGCATTTGGGTAGAGCTTGAGACTGACAAAGGCAGAAAGCATTTACCGCTTATGTTCAGGAAGCCAGGGAATACTGTCAGACCTAGTTCTAAGTTTCTTAGCTGTCTACTCTCACCCACAGCCTCTCCCCATCGGTGATGAACTCAACAGTGCCGTCTTCATCTGTTCGATAAACATTATCCTCGCCCAACCCGTCAATCAATCTCTGCATCACCTCAGGGCTCGGATGACCGAAGGGATTGTTTGCTCCGACGCAAATCACCGCCACTTCAGGGTCAACCGCGGCCAGAAACTGCGAGGTGGTGGAGGTGTCGCTGCCATGATGGGCTACCTTCAAAACAGTGCTTCTCAAATTGGCGCGCTGCCCGATAAGCTCAAACTCCGCCGCTTCCCGTATGTCAGCAGTAAACAGGAAACTGACTTTGCCCCAGGTCAGCCTCAGCACCACCCCATTGTTATCTACATCATGGCTGGTTTCTTCAAATAAATCTTGTGGTGGATTTAATACCTCCAGCTCGATTCCGTTGCCCAAATCAATCTCCTGTCCGGTCCGGGCAATGTTATATTCAATTCCCTTATCTTCAACAACATTGATCCATTCCTGATAGACGGAGGAGTTATAAGACACGCCAGGCTCAAGCACCTGTTTCACTTTGTACCTCTGAAGGACCTCTACGAGGCCTGTAACATGATCGGCTTGAGGTTGAGTGCATACCACGAGGTCTATCGTTCTGTCCCAGAAGGGAAGTTTCTGGCTCAGTTCCAGATTGATTTTCTGGAAATCCGGTCCGCCATCGATGAGTATATCCTGGCCGTTGGGCGTTTGAATCAAGATGGCATCTCCCTGTCCCACGTCGAGAAAACTCACATGAAGCTTGTCGTCAGGCATGGTGAGGGCTACAGACCATACCAGTATCGCTACTATTAAGAAAGGGAGAATAAGCCATTTCGTAGAAAAGCCGAGGTGAGGTCTGGGAATGCCTTTGGTGACTTTCTTTATGCCTGAAGCCAACCTAGAAGAAAAATCAGCCAACTGTTTTCGACGGTTAAGGAGTGCTATAACTACAGCCAATATAGCATAGTACCCCCAGATATACCAGGTAGAAACACTGGATACTTCTAATGAAGAGTGAGGCAGGGCATCAAAGCCTTGAACAACCAGAACTAGATAGCTGAGAAAAAGCCAGGCCAACCAGCCCAGTATTTGAGCCGCAAGCAGGGTGAATAATCCCACGAAAGCGACTAATGCTGCCGTGACTATGATAAAGGGCAAAGCAGGCAGAGCTAAAAAGGTTGCCGGCAGGGCAACCAGAGAGACTACACCGAAGTTATAAGCTATAAGTGGTCCGACTGCTACAATAGCTGCCAGGGTTGCGGCAAATCCATCGATAAGCATATTACCTACAGCCACAATCCTTTCCCTGGCTCCAAATAAGGAAGCAATACCTTTCCTTCCCCACGCCTGGAAGTAGGGATAGAGGAGAGTAAGCCCGGCCATAGCCAGAAAGCTGAGTTGGAAAGAGACAGTCCATAAGAGATTAGGTTGGACTCCCACCATCACTGCAGCAGCGAAAGCCAGGGCGATGATGGCGCTTCGCTGCCTTCCCAGATATTCAGCTATCAAAAATAGGCTTCCCATAATTGCCGCGCGAATTATCGGCGGATGCATCCCAGCGAGCAGGGCATAAAACCAGGTAACTGCGAGAGTCAACCAGATATATATGGAACGCTGCCTGCCAAAGACCAGGATGCCAAAGCTGAGAAACATGGCAATAATGATGCTGATGTGCAAGCCGGAAATAGCCAGCAGGTGTGCTGTCCCCGTCCTGGAAAAGGCTTCGTAAAGAGAATCAGGTATGTTGCCTCTCAAGCCCAACAAGATAGCCTGAGCTAAGGAGCCTTGTGGCTCGGGTAAAGCTCTGGCTAAAGAAGCGGAAAGACGCTCTCTCAAAGAGTAAATCCACTGCAAAGGCTTGGAGCCCTGACCACGCTCTAGGATTTTCACTCCCGGATAATAGATAAATGAGTAAATTCCTTGTCGAGCTAAGTAGCTTTTGTAATCAAAGTCTTCAAATTGGGGAGGGGTCTCCAGCACTCCGGCTACCTTGAGCACATCTCCATAGTGGTAAGCGGGATATCGGGGTACTCGAATTAAGGCAGTTCCCGCTACCTCTTCCTTTTCGTTGTTTACAGTTATTTCCCTTGCTGAGAATGTCAGCAGGCAATATCTATCCCGCACATCAGGCTCCTCTGCTACCATACCTTGAATCTCCACAATTCCCAGGTCATTATAAGAGCAGAGGGAGTGCTCATCTGCCGGAGGCAAGCTTGATGGGAAGTGAAGCCCACCGCCGAGAATAGTAAAAAGGCACAGCCCGGTTACGACTAAAATATTTCGCTTGCTGCGCAGGAAAGGTATAAGCGCGAAAGGGATCAGTCCAAAGACGAGAGCAAACAGAGGCAGACCGATTTTTGAACCCAGGAATATCCCAGCCACCCAGGCACAGCTAACATAGAGAAGCCACATAAGAGAGACCCCAAATCCTGTGCGAATATGTCGGGCTTAGTTTACCAGTTTGCCTTGCACTAAGGATAGATATAAATGGCTTATCTCTGTGATAGAATGTGATTGTATTAGGCGCATCTTTGCCTGCTGAATAGCCCGGTCAGCGGATTCGGAGAGGGCTTTCTGGTTATCATGAAGGACTAAGGCAACGTTGCCCAAAAGAACAGTGGAGGTGAAAGGAATGGAGCAAGAAGGGCTAGAGAAACTTGCGGGGCAAGCTATAAGACTAATTGGTTTAGCTGACTACCAGGAAGGGTCCATTGTAAGTCGAACGATAATTGACAAGAAGATGGGCACAGTTACCTTTTTCGCCTTTGACGAGGGACAAGGCTTAAGTGAGCATACGACGCCATTTGATGCCCTGGTTTATCTCCTTGATGGTGAGGCAGAAATTATTATCTCCGGCAAACCTATTCGCCTGAAAGACGGCGAGATGGTCATAATGCCAGCTAATCAGCCACATGCCCTGCGGGCAACAAAGAGGTTCAAGATGATTCTCACGATGATAAGGTCTTGATACGGAAGATGAAATCATGACGGCTGCGGAGTTGTTAAAGGGCTGAGGTTTTTTACGAACCATTGCATGATATAGAAAGGAAGGTAAGAAGTTATGAAGGGTGGGAATAATCCGATGGGTCTTTTTGAGTATAACGCCAGTAAGGATCTAATTTTACGCCTTAAACATAATGCCGACCTGGTCCAGGCCATAACTGAACTTGCCAGGAGCAAAGGAGTTGAGGCAGGAAGCTTTACGGCAATCGGTGCCTTAAAGCGTGCCAGGCTCGGCTATTATGACCAGAAAAGTCATGAATACCGGGAGATGAAAATTGATACGCCTCATGAAATGGCAAGTTGTATCGGGAACGTCTCGTTAAAGGATGGGGAGCCCTTCGTTCATGCGCATGTGGTGCTTGCCGATCAAAAGGGAAATACTAAGGCTGGCCATTTGTTTGAGGGAATCGTTTTTGCTGCTGAAGTCCACTTGCGTCAATTGGAAGGTCCCAAGCTCGAGCGAAAATACGATGAAGTAACAGGTCTTTCGCTTTGGGTTACAGAAGAGAGAACAGGCGGAGGACATTCAGAAAGACCGAAGTGAGAGATAAGGTTCATCCTAGTGGCAACAATCGTTTCTCGCTCATATCAGCCGAAACAAAGGAACTATGGTGATGACTGAACAGAGGTGGCCATTGTTCTTGATACTGGGAGCAGTGGCCATAGTGATTGTATACATTCTGGTAGGGCGGATCGTCGGAACAGAACCTTATGAAGTCAGGCGGGCAAAGCCTTATATAGAAAAAATTGTTGTTAACAACGATGAATTAAGGGAATTAGCCGGTGCTATAGTCGAAGATTATAGTGAAAAGGAAGGTAAAGTAAATGCCATATACCGCTACATTGTGGAGGACTTCACTTATATAGCAGACCCTGAGTATACGGAGTCGATCCAGTCACCATTGGAGACTTTGGATCTTGGGGGCGGCGACTGCGAAGACCTGGCAATTTTGGCCTGTTCTTTGCTGGAGAATGCAGGAATAAAGACATATTTGGTTTTGACAGAAGACCATGCGTACGCACTGGTGTCTGGGATTAATTCCGACAACCTGTGGGAGTACATCAGCAAATCTTTGGAAGAACAATATATCGAAGACCATATGGTTTCATCCGTAGATGAAACACTTCAATTAGAGGCAGGATACGTTTATTACTATGGCGGTGATGGTAGAGTTTTTCCTATTGTAGCTGCCACATTCGGTGATTCGGCGGTCAAGATTGAAAGCTTAGAGATTGATTATTCTGTTTCATCCTCTGAACCGGTGAATATATACGTCTTGCCGTCCAGCAAAGAACTCGACAAGCTAGTTCAAAGAAAAAACTTCCAGCATTATCCAGAATGCGCGGAACAAGGGGTCTATCAAGTCCAGGCAACGTGCGAAATCCCGAGATACGGAGGCATAGCGATACAGAATCAGACTTCAAGAGACGCAACAGTGGATGTAGAAGTCACTTTCAGCTATGAAATCTATTTCGAGGGCTTGAAGATAACTTACTATACTCTAAAAGATGAGCAGGCTATAGTCTTGGAGCTTACGGCCGGGGAATATGGCTATCCTGGTTACAGCCCCGTCGAGGAGGCAGAGAGGAGAATCGCTATAGACCCCATCACCAAAGAGTACTTCTACCTCGAGTAAGACCAAACTTCGATTACCCGGCAGCTGAATTTAGCTCGTAGTATGATGGTATAATCGAAAGGCATGCCACGACAACTGCGAACTACTGTAGGAAACGCGGCCTACGCGGCATGAAGGGAGAACATATTGATGAATGATTGGGGAGTTGGTTATGCAATAGGTATATTCACGGGCCTTGCTATTGGACTTATTGTTGGCAGAAGACAAAAACCATGGTCTGAACTAACTGGGAAAGAGAAAAGGAATAGAATCGGCTTGATTGCTGCTGCGGTAGTCCTGCTGGCAGCCGGAATAATTATGCTCTTGATTTTGTGAACTTATATAGTCGGATTTGGAGAAAGCTTCCTAATCTGATACAGCTATGAAATCCTTTATGTTGTCAAGTGTGGCTTCGCCGACACCGCTGACCTGAAGCAAGTCCTCGATTCTTCTGAAAGGGCCGTTTTCACTGCGGTAATCCACAATCCTTTGCGCCAGTACCGCACCGATCCCGGGAAGGGCTTCTAGTAGCCAGGGCTCGGCCCGGTTGATATCTATCTTCTGGGGAGATTGGTCTTCGCCTTCACGTGGAATATAAAGTTCTATATGGCTAAGGTCGGCATCTGGTTCGACTGCAGCATCGGAAAGGAGGGTCTGTAAGGTATCACCTTCCTTCAAAGGATATATACCAGGATTGGCCACAGCACCGTCAATGTAAAGTTCCCCGCCCTGAGCTGGAGGCTCTGTTTGAGATAGGACGATTTCCACTGGCTGATTTCTGCTGTGCTGCACGGCCAGCATGATGCCGCC
>JAZFXR010000079.1:0-3439 GCA_036448835.1 Dehalococcoidia bacterium
AGGGAACAACTGAAGGAGGTTCACAAAGGTGGACCGCAGAAGGCAACAGAGCTTCATCGGAAGCGCAGTAAACTGATGGTTCGGGAGCGGATTTCCAAACTTATCGATTCAGGCACCGAGTTTTTAGAACTCTCGCCTCTTGCAGCTTGGGGTGAATACAATAGTGAGGTTTCCTCAGCAGGGATCATCACCGGGGTTGGTCAAGTAGAGGGACGGGAAGTTGTGATTATCGCCAACGATGCTACAGTTAAAGGAGGAACATACTACCCCTTAACCGTAAAAAAGCACATTAGAGCCCAGGAAGTTGCTGAGCAAAATTGTCTCCCATGTATATATATTGTAGACTCGGGAGGAGCTTTCCTCCCGCTGCAAACCGACGTCTTTCCAGACAAATACCATTTTGGTAGATTCTTCTACAATCAAGCCAGAATGTCAGCGAAGGGAATCTATCAAATTGCGGCTGTGATGGGTTCATGCACGGCTGGAGGAGCTTATATCCCCGCAATGGCGGACGAGACCATTATAGTGAAGGGAACCGGTACAATTTTTCTGGCTGGTCCTCCCTTGGTAAAGGCAGCCACAGGAGAGGAAGTCAGTGCCGAAGAGCTTGGAGGAGCCGATGTTCATTGTAAAGTCTCTGGTGTAGCTGATCACAGAGCACAGGACGAGCTTCACGCTATTGAGACTATCCGCTCTATCGTGCGCCGATTAAATGTTCCTCAAAAATTTCCCCTCGATATCACCGAGCCTGAGGAGCCTATATATGATCCGGATGAGATGCATGGAATCGTTCCCACCAGTTTGAGAAAAAGCTTTGATATGAAAGAAATCATTGCCCGATTAGTCGATGGTTCAGAATTTCACGAGTTTAAAGAGCTTTATGGCCCTACCCTTGTTTGTGGCTTTGCGCGAATTATGGGATATCCTGTGGGTATACTTGCTAATAACGGCATTCTTTTCTCAGAATCGGCGATAAAAGGAGCACATTTCATCTGCCTATGTAATCAACGTCGCATTCCTCTGGTCTTTCTACAAAACATAACAGGTTTCATGGTGGGAAAGGAGTATGAATCTCGTGGCATAGCCAAGGACGGGGCGAAGATGGTGATGGCGGTATCTAATGTAGAAGTTCCTAAATTCACCGTAATTATAGGAGGGTCCTTTGGGGCAGGGAATTACGGAATGTGTGGAAGAGCTTATGAGCCAAGGCTATTGTGGATGTGGGCAAGCGCAAGAATATCAGTAATGGGTGGCGAACAGGCGGCTAACGTCCTGCTTACAGTAAAACAAGAAGGACTTCTCAGGGAAGGAAAGCCAATCCTCTCCCCTGAAGAACAGGAGGAATTCAAAAAACCTATTATAGAGAAATATGAGCGGGAGGGTAGTCCTCAGTACTCAACCGCCCATATTTGGGATGACGGGCTTATCGAACCACTGGAAACAAGAAAGTTGTTAGCCAGGGGGATATCCATATCCGTGAATGCTCCGATTTCGCCACCGTATGAAGGTTCCAAATTTGGAGTCTTCAGGATGTAAAGGAGGAAGTTCTATGAAGTCGTACTCATGTATCTTGGTGGAAAAAAGAGACGAGGTTCTGGTCATCACTTTAAACCGGCCGGAAATTGGGAACGCGTTTAACAGTGAACTGATAGAAGAGCTCACCGAGGTTTTTGGTTCAATAGAAGAGGAAGTGAGAGCAATCGTTCTTACCGGTGCCGGCAAGGTATTTTGCGCCGGAGCTGACCTTAACTGGATGAAAAGGATGGCAGAGTTTACTGAGGAAGAGAATTATGCTGATGCTCGTGCCATGGATCAAATGTTCTATACCATTGATGTTTGCCCAAAACCTGTTGTGGCTAAGGTGAATGGAGCAGCCATAGCTGGGGGAATGGGTTTTCTGGGTGTGAGCGATGTTGTTATAGCTTCAAAAGCAGCGAAATTTGGCTTCACCGAGGTGAATTTGGGAATTATTCCTGCTGTTGTCTCTCCTTATGTAATGCCAAAGATCGGCTATAGTCAGACTCGCTCGCTGTTTCTCTCGGCGGAGCTCTTCTCCGCTGAAAAAGCAAAGGAAATAGGCTTGGTGCACGAGATTGTGGAACCTGAACTCTTAGATGCCCGGGTGGAAGAGCGTTTAAAGGATCTCAGCAAGGGAGGTTCTTCAGCCCAGGCTATTTGTAAGAAATGGCTTCGGGAGCTCAGGGGGATGGATATTGAAAGGGCGCGGGAGGAGAGCGCTAGAATAATTGCAGGATTACGTGTGTCCTCCGAAGGGCAAGAAGGAATGAGAGCTTTCTTAGAAAAACGAAAGCCAGCCTGGATAAAAGGAGATAAATGAAGGAGAAAACCGGTTATCCAGGCCAGGTAAAGGTGGTAGAGGTAGGTCCACGGGACGGACTTCAAAACGTAGAGGAAATCATACCTACTGAAAGTAAGATAGCCTATATAAAGAAACTGGTCAAAGCTGGATGCCGGTATATTGAGGTAACTTCCTTTGTTCATCCCAAGTGGATTCCCCAGCTTGCAGATTCGAAAGCGCTATATAGTCAATTGCCGAGGGAGGAGGCTGTGCATTATATAGCTCTCGTGCCCAATGTGAAGGGGATGGAGACAGCTCTTGAGGTTGGGGTGCAAGAAATAGCTATATTTACGAGTGCCAGTGAAACCTTTAGTCAGAGGAATACCAATGCCTCCGTAACCGAATCCCTGCACAGATGTCGTGAGGTTGCAGAGATAGCCCGGAGAAATAGGATACCCTTCAGGGGATATATCTCAACTGCGTTCGGTTGCCCGTTCGAAGGAGCAGTCTCGCCGAATAGAGTGGTTGAGATAGCCGATGAACTCTTTGATATGGGTGTCTATGAAGTATCGATTGGGGATACGATTGGCATAGCTGTTCCGAGCGATGTCGAACGGCTTCTCAATAATATTCTCGGGCGGTTCAGTCCAGATCGAATTGCATTGCATATGCACGATACCCGACATACAGCTTTAGCCAATATCCTAAGGGGACTCGATTTGGGAATAACAACCTTTGACGCCTCTTCGGGGGGATTGGGGGGGTGTCCCTACGCACCGGGAGCTTCGGGAAATCTCGCCACGGAGAACCTGGTCTATATGCTTAATAAAATGGGAATCACAACAAATATAGATTTGAGGAAACTGGGGGAAGCAACAAGGTTTATAGAGAAAGTCCTTAGCCGTCCACTGCTTTCTCACATTGAATGCGGAGCGGAAATGACTCAACCTTAGAAGTGACTAATGCCTTATCGACAGCGTGTGCGGTATACTATAAATGAGGATATTCGGGAGAACTAGACTATTTTGCAGCAAGGCACTACGATAACGAAATGACGTAGCATTTAGCGAGACATCGGCAAGGGAACGAAAAATCGACAACGCCGATGAGTTGTTTTTAGAGAGGAGGACAACCTGGGTA
>JAZFXR010000080.1:0-2862 GCA_036448835.1 Dehalococcoidia bacterium
GAGGGCTCAAAGTCATAATTGCTGCTGCTGGCAAATCCGCTCATCTTCCCGGTGTTATGGCTAGTTGGACAACTTTGCCTGTAGTCGGCGTGCCCTTGCCTGGCGGTGAGCTTAAGGGTGTAGATGCTTTGCTCTCCATAAGTCAGATGCCCGGAGGAGTGCCCGTAGCCTGCATGGGCGTTGGTAAAAGTGGAGCGAAGAATGCTGCCCTATTCGCTGCACAGATCTTAGGCACCGAGCGTAAAGAAACAAGAGAAGCTTATCGTAAATACAAGCAAGAGTTAGCAAGGGATTAACATGATTGAACGATACTCCAGGCCTCAGATGAAGAAGATCTGGTCAGATAAGAACAAATTTGACCAGTGGCTCAAGGTAGAGATAGCCGTTTGTGAAGCCTGGGCTGAATTGGGGGAGATAGCCCGAGAAGACATGGCTAAGATAAAGAAAGCAAGCTACAACCTGAATCGTATCGCCGAGTTTCTGAAGGTAACCCACCATGATATGACTGCTTTTCTTAGTTCCGTGGCTGAAAGCCTGGGTACAGAGTCGCGCTTGATACACCTTGGTCTGACCTCTTCGGATGTCATGGATACCGCCCTCGGTATGCAATTGACACAGGCGGCAGATATCTTGGCAGAAGACATAGCCGAGCTTGTATCCGTACTGGAGAATAAAGCTATAGAGTATAAGTACACACTTATGATGGGGCGGACCCATGGGGTGCACGCTGAGCCGACTACCTTCGGTTTAAAGATGGCGTTATGGACCGAAGAAATGAAGCGCAATGCTCAAAGGCTGGTTGAAGCCAGGAGGAATATCTCGGTGGGCAAAGTATCGAGCACGGTAGGCACCTATGCCACTGTGCCTCCTCAGGTTGAGAAAATAGCTTGCGTCAAGTTAGGGCTTATGCCAGCTCCAATATCAAACCAGATAGTCCAGCGCGACCGCCATGCCCAATTCGTGACCACTTTGGCTATTATCGCCAGCTCCCTGGAGAAATTTGCCACCGAGATCAGAGGTCTCCAACGAACAGAAGTTCGGGAAGTTGAGGAGCCTTTTGCAGAAGGGCAAACTGGTTCGTCGTCGATGCCTCATAAAAGAAATCCCGAGCTTTGTGAGCGTGTCTGCGGACTGGCCAGATTAATAAGAGGCCACGCTCTGACTTCTCTGGAGAATATCGCCCTGTGGCATGAACGTGACATCAGTCACTCGTCTACAGAACGGATTATTCTGCCTGACTCCTGTTTAGCCGTGGATTACATGTTATCTATATTTACCTCCATAATGAAAGGGCTTAAGGTTTATCCTGAAAACATGCAGCGTAACGTCGAGTTCACCCAAGGGATAATCTTCTCCCAGAGAGTGCTTCTCGCATTAATAGAAAAGGGTCTAACACGGGAAGAAGCTTATAAGATGGTGCAGGATAATGCTATGAAGGCTTGGGAGAAAGGGAAAAGCTTTCTTAGTTTACTTGAAGCAGATAAGCGGGTAACTGCTCGTTTGAGTAAAAAAGAACTGAACTCTCTCTTTGACTACAATTTCTATCTGAAATACGTCGATACTGTCTTTGAACGATTGGGGCTAACTAAGACCGGGCGGGGGAAGAAAGCTGGTAAAACAGAGCCAACTGAATTGGCTCCCAGGGCAGTGTAGTGATAGGACCTTCACCTCGGATTTTTTGTCTTAGCGCATAACGCAGGGGAATAGAAGGATGAAGACTGCGCAACAATACCTTGATAGCATGAAGAAAATGCGTTTTGAGCTCTACATGTTTGGGGAGGAGATTACCAATCATGCCGATAATCCTATTATCAGACCGACAAGGAATTGTATTGCTGCCACTTATGAGATTGCTGGAGAATCCAAATTTCCACAGTACCACAGCATTATGACCGCCACCTCTCATCTAACTGGGAAAAAGATAAATCGTTTTTGTCACATTCATCAGAGTACTGAAGACCTGGTTAACAAGTCGAAAATGGGTAGAGGATTGGGCGCTTATACAGGTTCTTGCTTTCAACGTTGCGTTGGGATGGATGCCTTAAATACTCTGTCGATGACGACTTATGACACCGACCAAAAATATGGAACCGAATATAACAAGCGTTTCCTGAAATACTTGCGATATGTGCAGGATGAAGACCTGGTTTGTGATGGTGCTATGACAGATGCCAAGGGCGATAGAAGTCTTCATCCCGCGGAGCAAGCTGACCCAGACCAATACCTTCACGTGGTGGAGGAGAAATCGGATGGTATTGTAGTTCGAGGAAACAAGATGCACCAGACCGCGGCTGTAAATTCGCATGAAATCATCTGCATGCCAACCAGGGCTATGCGTGAAGAAGATAAGGACTATGCTATTGCTTTTGCCTTACCCAGCGATACCAAGGGGATTATCTATATATATGGAAGGCAACCGTGCGACACGAGAAAAATAGATAGCCCGAATATGGATGTCGGCAATATTCTCTACGGTGGACAGGAATGCATGGTTGTCTTTGACGACGTGTTTGTTCCCTGGGATCGGGTCTTTATGTATAAAGAATATGACTTTGCTGGCGACCTGGTAGAAAAGTTTTCTGCCTATCACCGACAGAGTTATGCCTGTAAGTCAGGTATGGGCGATATCTTGATTGGCGCCAGTCAATTGATTGCTGAATATCAAGGCACTGCCAGAGCTTCCCATATTAAGGACAAGATAGTTGATATGATTCAGTTGAACGAAACTTTGATGTCGTGCAGTTTGGCTTGCGCTTATGAAGGACACAGAGAGGCTTCCGGGACTTACCTTGTAGATACTCTGAGAGCCAATGTATCTAAACTGAACGTGACGAGATTTCCTTATGACATAGCAAGACTGGC
>JAZFXR010000081.1:0-6239 GCA_036448835.1 Dehalococcoidia bacterium
CGTCAGCGTCGGCCCGGAGACAGATTTCAGCCCCTGGGCATGAGCATGCCCAAGAAACTCCATGAGTTTATGGTTGACGCCAAGATACCTCGTTCCTGGCGAGACCATATTCCCGTTGTCTGTTCCCCCCAGCAAATCATCTGGATAGCAGGCTGGCGCATTGATGATAGAGTCAAGGTTACTGAAGCCGTCAAAGAAATACTGCACCTGGAGTTTGTCAAGTCAGAATGAAAGCGGTAGACAGAGAATTACGCCTCCGCCGCCTTACCGTCGACGAAGCCCTATGGCAGCTTGACCAGTATCTCTACGATGCCTTTATGGCTGGCTTGCCCTCTGTGCGCATTGTTCACGGCAAGGGGACAGGAAAATTACGCCATGCCGTACACAAGTCACTGGCCAGGCATCCTCTGGTTAAATCATATCGCCTTGGTGATTATGGCGAAGGAGACTATGGCGTTACCGTAGTGGAGCTTATAGATCATTAGAGGTCGTTTCTAGAATTAGAAACATTATGTAGCTTTGTCAGCTTGCTAGCTTCCGCTAGCTTCGTCATCCCCCTGCGATGCCTCGCCTTTATCCAACAGGGTACCTAAAGAACGCTGGAATGCTTGGAAAACAATCTGCTTCGCGGTTTGCTTGGCAGCAGCAATGATTTCTTGAGCTTCCTGTTCTGCTTTACTCCTTGCTTCGGCTATGATGCCAGCCGATTGCTCTCCCCATCTCCTATTCCCCGTCTCTACGGCTTCGTTAATGATACTTTGCGATTTCTGCAGGGCGGCACTGATGATTGCTTTTGCCTTTTCCTCACCCTCCCTCTGGCCTATCTGCTTGGATTGGTTGAGGAGCTGTTGAGCTTCCTGCTCTGCTTCCTGCTTCGCCTGCTTAATCTCTTTTTCCGCACTTTTCCTTAACTCGTCGACAGCCCTAGATGCTTCCTCAATCTCCTTGGTAGCTCTTTTTATCAAGGTTTGCGCTTCCTTCCCAGCATTAGCCAGTATCTTGCTCCTTTCACCCTCAGTCTTCTCGTTCAGCTCTCTTGCTTCGTTCAGGAGCTCTTGAGCTTCCCGCTGGGCTTCTTGCGTTATCCGGCTAGTATCCTTTTCAGTGCTTTCCTTTAGCGCATCGGCAGCCCTGGATGCTTCTTCAATTGCCTGGGTGGCTCTTTCTGTCAAGGCGCCCGCTTCCTTCTCAGCAGTAGCCAGTATCTTACGCCTTTCGTCCTCAATCGATTGTTGTGTCTTGTCAACAATCTTAACCGCTTCCTGTTTAGCTTTGCTGATTATGCGTTCTACTTCTCGCTGCTTCGCTTCCGCAGCTTGCTTTATGGCTGCGGTTTCAGCTTCCATAATGATCTGTTCAGCCGTTCCTCTCCCCTCTTCGATAACGGCGTTGGCTTCCGATTCAGCTCTTTGTCTTGCGTCCTCTACTATTTGCGCTGCCTGGTGGTCAGCTGCTTCCGCTGCCGAAACTGCATAGGCCGCCGCCTCTTCCTCGGCCTTCCGTTTCATCTCGGCGCGATACGCCGTTGCTTGCTCCTCTGCTTCTATCTTTGCCTGGCTTATGATTTGCTGTGCTGTCTCGCGAGCCTTGGCAAGAACAGCGGCCGCCTCCTGCTCAGCTTCTTGCCCTATCCTCTCTACTTCCTCCTCAAGAACTTCACTAAGCCGCTGCTTGTACTCATCCATAATCCTAGCTGACTGTTCGACTGTTTGCTTGACCTTATCTGCCGACGCTAGCATTCGGATATCTCCCTGATTTTCATTGGCGTGGTCTTGAGTATGTCCCTCGACTGTTCGATTGCTGCTTGCTGCTACCTGATGTTCGATACTCAATTTTGCAGTCCCTGTATCTATGTAACGATTTAATTATTCCAGAGATTTTGGCTTTGAGCTAATGGTATAGTACGCTGCCCATACTGTCAATCCCCCGTTGGTGACCAGTGGAGATAATACTAGTTAGGCCTCCTATTAATCATGCATTATGTTTGCAGAATCCCTGATTCCAAGCGTAGTTTTCTGAGACGTAGCGGTTCACTGGTTATCAGTTCAGCCTGCCCGCAGGGTGGCCTGGATAGACCGAGACAAGAGACATGGCAGTTAGCAGTGCAACCTGTAATAGGCTTGAACTTACCATCAGCTTGCTTTCGGGCAAAGGGCAGCGGTAACCCTTCGCAGTGCGGGATGCCCGGGGAATCACTCTCTCCGGTGGAAAGCTCCTGGCAGGTGGCATAGGTCATTCCCTTGGCTTCAACCAGTTCCTTTACCTTACGGTGGAAGTCAAGCCTCAAATCCTTGCGCAGGCGATAGCCTCCACCCGCCCACAGTGTCTCGTAGATGTATTCCTGTTCGAATTTCTCGGCTGCTAATGGCGACTGGTCGCAGATAACATTGTACATTCGCTGCAATATGCTTGTGCCTTCGCGAACAGCCGATGGGGATCGCTTCCTGGATAACCTGCCGGTGCTGGCGGTGACATGCCTGGCTCCGATCGCAGCGAAGACATCAACCAGCCCTGCTACTTTCTCAAACCAGGAATCGCCGTAAAGGGCGTGGAATAGATGGACCAGAACCGGGTCGAGGCGAATGACAATGTCTATACCCATCCTGGATAGCCTGCCGGCAGCAGATACCCGGGCATCAAACGAAGGTGCGCCTGGCGACAAAAGCCTCAGTACCTCGGGAGTTCCCTCTATAGTTACCGCTACAAATTTAGGCTTGTACTCGACAAAGCCAGGTAACTCCAGAAGAAAGGACGGGTCGCCTTTGGTGGTGATGAAGAAGGAGACTCCGTAGTCCATAAGAAGCTGAATCAGTCTTTTGACCTCCCTCCTCAATTCAGGTATGTCCTGGCAGGGGTCGGAGATATTCGACAGGGAAATCGGCGGGCATAAAGTCAGCTTCTTCAGGTCCCGCTCCACTAGCTCGGGCAAGTTGTTATAAATCAGGGTATCCTCCGAGTAGGTGGAGTAAATAGCTTCCCTGGCATAGCAGTAGATACAATTATGCAGACATTGATTGGGACCCGCTGGTGTGACATTAATTATCCAGCAATGGAAGCATTTCCGTTCCGGATGCGAATAGGGAAAATCATGGAAGGTCGAGCCTTTCTTGGCTATTAGCTTTACTGCCACAATCCTATTTTAGCAGTTTAGCTAATTTTCCAACTCGCGAACGAATTCCAGGGACACCCTACTAATAAGGCTTGCTACAAATCAGGTATTATGTCCCAAGAATTTGGAATCTGCGACCCTAGGCACTAACTGGATAATTGCACGTCTTTTGAAAATCCAGAATAGATTGTAACGTTGGCCTGTTTCGTTGAAGCTACGAGGCTTTGAAATGTCTGAATCGCTTTCTCTACAATTTCACGAGTTTTGAATCCGTCTGAAAGACCTTCTATAAGAGGTGCCGTAAATACACTCACTGCCTCAACAATGGAGAACCATTTATTTACAGCTCCTTCTGGGGATAAGTTGCTTTTGAAAGCTATCCTAAATGAGTTGGCGATTGGAACGTTGAGAATGAGTTCTAAACATCTAGCAATTGCTGAAGCCATCAAGAAAGTAGAACCACGTTTGCGAAAGAACTCTAATTGGCGTTCCTCAATTTCTGTTAAGCTATTGGCTTTGCTTTTATTCCACAAATCAATTTTTTTCCTCTCGACTGATTTTAACAGTGAATGTGCAAATACAATGTGTTTTGCTGTAGTAGCTGAATTGAAGTATCTAGAATACAAATTATCGTCTTCCCACATATGGGTTTTTTCATGGTAAGCTATGCCGGGGTCGCCCTGAAAAGCAGCTAGAGCTTGACCAGCAGAAACGGAAGGTAAGACATTTGGCCTTCGTTTTATGGCATCCTCATGTCCACCTCTTCTTGGCATATATATTACATCAGGAATACCACCAAATTCAGTAATCAGTCTCGTTTGTATCTTATCGGTACTCCTGAAATCTGGGGCTGTAATCCTATTCTGACTATTATTGTATTTCACAATATCATACACTGTATCTGGGCTGTTACATGTGATAAATCGAACTTGCACCTTAGCATTATCATCAGGTGGCTTATCCAAGTTTCCGATAGCACCTGTCGTTTGAGAACCGTTTACTATTGCAAATCCTTTAATATAGATTCCCATCTTATCAGCGTGCTTTCTTTCTTCAAATTTATGTACCAATACTGTTATCCCGTTGTTATACACCCAAAAATGTCCTGGGTCACTGTGTGCAGTATCTTTAATCCCATTATTAATATTTTCATCAACCTCGCGGCTTCCAAGATAATCCCGCACATTTGCCGAGAATAAATCAGTCTTATAGGCTTGAAATTGCTCATACAACCACTTAGCTGGTATAGATGTTACATATGCTTTCCAATCTGTATCACTAATCTCAAAGCCTCCAGAAATTGGAATCGTAAATTCTTCTGAAACTAGAATAGGAGTTGATATAGACTTATACCACTCTTCAAGCGTATGAATACCTACTTCTAAAGCTTGAATTCCGATGTCGTCATACGTAGGGAAATTTGCTTTTATAGCTTCGCGCGCCCTGTACTCAACGGTCATTAACTCATTCTTAACGTTAGCTGACTCTGGTAAATTGTGAACGTACCAAATGTTTATTGTTTTTATGGCTCTATCTTCAATGACTTGGCGTAGTTCTTCAGCATGGGGTTTGATACCTTGAGGTAATTCATTGATAGGGGGGCTCAAAAGCCATGAAACAGCAGTATTCAAATCGCTAGCTTTATTAGCTGGAGCTTCTTTTTTATCCATATCCCGACTTACATACGTCTGCGCGATGACCGCATGCCCCACTTCAGAATCAATACAAACCAAATCAGCTTTTTTATCGTCGCCACCTTCAGTCAAGGAATTACTTGCCACTACCCCAATATCTTCAATCCTAAATCTTAATTGCAGAGCAAATAACAATAGCGCATCAACCCCAAATTGATTTAAATCATCTCTTGAAGTGAATGCTTCCCAAAATGATAGCTTCTTTTCCATACCCATTAGTTCTTACCTCCTACCTCACTTCGTCTAACTGACCTATGCCTTATTGCTCCCACTTACTATTCTACCCTTCATTGCCCCAATTCTCAATAATCCACTGTAAATTGTTCTACCAAGCTATCTATGCTGCAACTTTATACCTAAAAAACGTTATGGTAAGGGGGGGCAAGTCTTCAATGCAACATTGAATATAAAAAACTTTCATTTATTGCTCCGAGGCTCCAGAAGCTCGAAACCACTCTGCTTGTCCTGAACACGCACTACATTTGCGCCAAGAATTTCATAGAGGATGACTTCTCCCACAAGCCAAGTGGTAACGCCTTGCCGCAGGCATCCAGTAATGGTTCGCCCCTCCCTCCCCAGCGCAGCATGGATGTGCAGAGTTGGTTTGCCATCTTCACCCGGGGCGAGCACGCCCACCCCTGCCACCTCATGGGCACCATCGATGGACAGGAGCATGGGCTCCGGCGGTCTCTCCTCTGAACTCCTCGGGCCGACAACGACGTCTCCAGCCCCAATTCCACCCACGAGAATAGCCTGCCCCACCAACACTCCATTCTCCTCGGCAAACCGCTCAATACATTCCGGCACCACATCCCCATCCTCCAACCGTATCACGAAAACCCGGCTAATTTGTCCTTCGCACGCTTTCATGCTAAACCTCCTTCACAATTCCAGTGCACATAGTACTAATTAAGTTTACCTCACAGAACTCTTCGCTGCTTAGAGGCAATGCGCAGGGTTGAAGCTTGTCTTGACAATATTCGATTGCCAGTTGTATTGAACAACAGTATGCCGGTTCAGGAAGGGATAGGTCACTCCATTGCCACTACTGCAGACGTAGGCGGGGCTAGTCTGGTTGAGGGCAATTTCGATTATGTTTCAGCCTGCACCTCAGATCGTCGCGATGTTCTGCTTACTGACCGTGGAAAGTCCGCCTCAAGTCGCCAATCAGTTCGCGCCCTTTGCACTATCGGCTGTCTGAATTGCCAGCTTATCATAACCAGCAGCGATGACATTGAAATCATCTATCAAAGTGCGATGACCGCTTAAGTTGTCCTTGATGTCATCCAGGCTATTCCAGCCCCTATTCCCGGGCTGAATCTAGTCCTTAAAATGAGCGATGACGAAATAGAAGTTTCTGGTCAAGGTGACGGTAGTTGTGGCATTACTGGCATTGGCGATGGTGCCCGAATTACTAATCCAACCATCAAATTCGT
>JAZFXR010000082.1:0-3684 GCA_036448835.1 Dehalococcoidia bacterium
AATCCTTTCCTGCTTCCCGATATATCACAGGCTATAAGCAGGATCTATAAGGCTGTACTTGAGCGGGAGAAGATTGCTGTTTATGGTGACTTTGATGTTGACGGCGTTACGGCCACAGTTATTATTACCGAAGGATTGTCGAGGCTTGGCGCTGAAGTTATTCCCTATATCCCTGACCGCATCGACGAAGGCCATGGAGTAAAGTTATCAGCTCTGGAGAAGCTTCAAGCCCACGGGGTAAGTTTGGTCATTACTGTAGATTGTGGTGTAACTGACGTGGTAGAGGTAAAGCGGGCTCGAGAGATGGGAATAGATATGATTATAACAGACCATCATATTCCATTAAGGAACCTGCCTCAAGCCATAGCTATAGTTGATCCCAAGAGAAAGGATTCAGTATATCCCTATCCAGACCTGGCCGGTGCTGGTGTTGCCTTCAAGGTTCTACAAGCGTTATTCCATAAGGATAGCCGGGAGAAGTGGATATCCAGGTTGATGGACTTGGTAGTTCTAGCTACCGTTACCGATTTGGTTCCCCTAGTTGGTGAAAATCGTTACCTGGTGAAGGAAGGGCTGCGAGAGCTTAATAAAAGCTCCCGTGTAGGGATTCAGGAAATGATTAAATTGACCAGACTGAAGCTAGGTGAGCTTGATGCTGAAGATATCTCCTGGGTATTGGGACCTCGCCTCAATGCTGCTGGCAGGATGAATAATGCCTCTTCCAGCTACCAACTTCTCACCACTCAGTCATCAGAGGAATCTCACCTCCTGGCCCTGGAACTAGAGGAAAAGAATGCCGAGCGACAAAAATTAACCAGTGAAGTGCTGAGCCAGGCCAGGGAGAAACTGACTCCAAAATTACATCTGCCGGTGCTTATAGATGCTGATGAAAGCTACTCCGTCCGTGTTATCGGGCTTGTTGCCGGCAGGCTTGCGGACGAATTTTACAGGCCTGCTATTATCATTAATGTGGGCCCAGAGCTATGTCAGGGTAGCTGTCGTAGCATACCTGAATTTGATTTCACAGTTGTTTTAGAAGAATGCCATAACCTGCTTGTGGCCTTTGGTGGCCATCCACTAGCCGCTGGCTTCACCGTAGCGCGCCAAAATTTGGCTCAGCTACAGGAACGCATTACTACACTAGCTACGGAACAATTGGCTCATCTTGAACTGCGCCCGGAAATAGTAATTGATGCCGATGTTCCCCTGTCTATTCTCACTGGAGACACCTTTAACATTATCCAAAAGCTGAGCCCATTTGGTCGGGGCAATCCACAGCCGACTTTTCTCACCCGACAGGTTGAAGTGGTCGAGTGTCGTAACTTCGGTAAGCAGGGTGCGTGGCTGAGACTAAAACTCAAACAGGGAAATATAACCTGGCAAGCTGTCGATTTTAAGTCACGGAAAAGTAAGAAAGAAGTTCCATCCCACATAGATATTGTCTATAATCTGGAAAAAAGCCGCTGGAATGGAGAACAGGTGATAAGCCTTAATCTTCTTGATTTTGCCCCGGCAAAGCTTCGCTAGCAGGCGCTGTCGCTAAAGATTGTTTTTTAAACTGGCGCAGTTTAATGATAAGCCAGGACAGGAAAATCACCAATATGGCCAAGTCAACAACCTGGGGAATGTCAAGACCCCAGAACAATGTTACACCACGACTACCACGAAGAAACCTCAAGAACAGGTCGCCGATGGCATAAATAGAGAAACCAAAGAGGAAGAGACTGCCTTCAGGTTTGAATCTTCTCCGAAATCCCCAAATTATACCAAAAACTATCAGATTCCAGAATACGTGATAAAGCTGAGTAGGGTATAGCGGCACCCCCCAAAATTCGGGCGCCATGGTATTTCGAGGCGAGTAGATCACCGCCAACGGGAAAAAATGAAATGGACTGGGCTGACCATAGCAGCAGCCGTTTAGGGTGCAACCAATCCTGCCTATGGCAAGGGCTAAAAAAGCCGCCGCAACAAAGGCATCGCCTATGCTAAGTAGCGTGGTGAAGCGCATTCTCGTTACCGCCATATAGATCAATGCTGCCACAATGATGCCGATAATCATCCCCATTTGAGCGAGGCCGGCAAACGCGATAATCTCTCGGGGGTTTGCCATGAAATGTTCCCAGTAATAGATTACATATGCTAGCCTGCCTCCGATAACGCCGCCAATAACACCCCAGAGGAAAATACTGTAGATATCACGCGTGATGCCCAGCCTTTTTGCCTCCCTGAGCATGATGACTAGCAGCGCCGCAACTGCTATAGCTGCCATAATTCCATACCACCGTATCTCTAGGGAGCCAATGGTGAAAGCAACCGGGTCTATGTTGATATTTAGCATTTATCTTTTCCTTTCGGTTTAAGAGAAAATAGCATTAACAAAGACCTCAGCATCAAAGGGTGTCATATCCTTTAATTTTTCGCCAGTACCAATATAAGAAATCGGTATGTTTAACTGGTCGCAGATGGCAAATACTATGCCCCCTCTGGCTGTACCATCCAGCTTGGCCAGGAAAATACCGGTGACGCCCACAGCTTCGGTAAAATATTTAGCCTGGGCTAAACCATTTTGTCCTGTAGTAGCATCCATTACCAGTATAACCTGATGAGGTGCTGAAGCATCTTGCTTAGCTACTACTCTCCTTATTTTCTTGAGTTCTTCCATGAGATTAAACTTGGTATGAAGACGACCAGCAGTATCGATGATCACCACTTGAGCATGACGGTTACAGCCAGCCTGAATGGCATCATACGCAACCGCTCCGGGGTCACCACCAGGTTGATGGGCGATGACTTCGGCATCTACCTTCCCCCCCCAATGTTTAAGTTGCTCAATAGCTGCCGCCCGAAAGGTATCAGCTGCCGCTAGTATAACCCGTTTTCCCTTCGAGGTGAAACTATAGCCCAGCTTGGCAATGCTCGTCGTCTTGCCCGAGCCATTAACGCCGACCACAAGGATGATATGGGGGGATTCCCTGCTTTGCTCGGGGGTCGAATCTGCTGGTCGGGGGATATTCAATAAGTTTACCATTTCCTCTTTCAATGCTTCCCTTATCTGAGATACCTCTGGAAGTTTGTCCGTTTTCACCCGCTGTCTGACTTCCTTCAAGAGTTTGTTCGTAGTCTCTACTCCGACATCAGCCGAAACAAGTAACTCTTCCAGTTCCTCCCAGACGTCGTCACCAAAGGTGTCCCGGTTAAAGATATTAGCTATCTTGCCGAACCAGGTTTCCTTGCTTCTTTTTACTCCCGGTTCAGTCTTCTTTAGCAGATCGAACAAGCTGCCTCCGTAACTGAGGATGCCTCATATGGTGGCATAAGTATAGGCGACATTTATCACTTAATCAAACGACGATGACCTGCTATTATTCAGCTTTGGAAATCAAATAAATGCAGCGAAACTCTGAGGTGCCTATATTGAGTCTGGCGTTAATATTAGACCACCAAAAAAGGCAGAAGATTCTCCTAGTAAGGTCTAGCTAGCGATTTCTCGTCTTTCTGGTGAAGCTAGTTCTGTCTTTTTCCCCAGGAATAGAAGAGGGTATACCACGTCACTCAGACAGCAGGGGAGCCAGACTGCCAGAAATAAAATCAAGAAGACAAAAGGAAGCAAAGGAATCCAATTATCGGCTATCTGTCCAAACGCCAAGATGTAGAATAATGATGCCCAGGTACTTAACAAAACGT
>JAZFXR010000083.1:0-2887 GCA_036448835.1 Dehalococcoidia bacterium
GATGTGGTGCGGAAAATCCTGACGAGGCCAAGTTTTGCTCCAAGTGTGGCAATAGGCTTGGTGCTGCTGCAACGCCGACTGAAGATGCAGCTAAGTCAGAAGCGGAGAGTAGCACAGGTTTGTCAGCTAATGTAGCCGGGCTTCTTTGTTACGTGGCTTTGTGGGTGACAGGAATAGTTTTTTTAGTGTGGGAGAAGAAGAGCATTTTCGTCAAGTTCCACGCCTGGCAATCCATTATGACGTTTGGGGTACTGACCTTGGCCCACCTTATATTATCCACAATGCTAATTGACATTGGTTTGAGCACCTTTTCGCTGGGTCTGATTAGAATTGGAACAGTCTTTGGTTGGATCATAGGTTTGGGAATGCTCGTCTTAGCGATTATCCTTATTATCCAGGCGGGAACCGGCAAAATGTGGAAGGTACCCTGGGCAGGCGATTGGGCTGAGAAGCAAATCAGCAAGTGAAATTTCTAAGGATCCAGTACCCACGCCTAAATATATCTGACAATTAAGGCTTGCTCTCTAGCGTCGCCGCTATAGGGTTCTTCCTCGGGAAACTCTGCCACACTTACGCCCTGTACTATAAGTCGCTGTATGTGCTGTGGAATTTGATATGTTCTTCGTCATTTGGCCTACAAGAGATTGTTCACTGACACCATCTGCTATTCTGAACCTTTCGCTTCGTGTCATTCTGAGGGAGCGAAGCGACGGAAGAATCTAGGCACCTCGTCCCGATTCTATCTTGACCCGGGGTGACAAAATAAAATAATCTCCCAAAAACACCCTTTGGGGATTGGGTGGAGGGGTGTATAATATAGAGCGTATGGGTTCTGAGGTTTTTTACCGCAAGTGGCGGCCACAAACTTTGAGTGAGGTGCTGGGACAAGAGCCTATAACTCAGACTCTGCGCCATGCTGTAGAGGGAGGAAAGATAGCTCATGCTTACCTTTTTTGTGGTCCGCGAGGTACAGGCAAAACCAGTACAGCGCGTATCTTAGCCAAGGCAGTCAACTGTCCCAATCAATCGGATGGCGAGCCGTGCAATACCTGCGATATATGTCGTTCAATAACCGAGGGTAGGGCTTTAGATGTAATAGAGATAGATGCCGCCAGTAATCGTGGCATTGACGAAATCCGCAGCCTGAGGGAAAAGGCAAACTACGCCCCTAGTCTTGCTCGCTATAAGGTATATATCATAGATGAAGTCCACATGCTTACGGAGGCGGCCTGCAATGCCTTGTTGAAAACATTGGAGGAGCCGCCTGGGCACGTAATCTTTGTTTTAGCTACCACGGAAGCACACAAAGTCATAACCACCATAATCTCCAGGTGTCAGCGGTTTAATTTTCATCGTCTGCGGCAAAGCGAGATAGTGGAAAAACTCAAGCTGATATGCGAGAGAGAGGAAATTCACATTGAGCCTGCTTCTTTAGAGCTAATTGCTCGTGCTGCTACCGGGAGCCTTCGAGACGCTGAAAATATCTTACAACAGATGATTGCTTACTACGGCAACCAAATTGAGTTAGACCAGGTGCAAGCAGAGCTTGGCATTGGCTGGGATTCGCGGGTTAGACAACTAGCACGATGTGTGGTCAATAGGGATGTGGCTGCTGGGCTAAAAGTTATAAATAGCCTCAATAGCCATGGCGTTGACCTCCGTCAGTTCAATATGGGCCTGGTAGAATATCTTCGAGGATTGTTGCTGTCTAAATCACGATGCGAAGAAGCTCTGGATGTTACCAGCGAAGACTTAGCTGAGATGAGAAGCCTTGCGAGCAATACCACGCTGGATTATTTGCTTCAGGCAGTTAAGTCTTTCTCAAGCATAGATTCCCGCAGTGATAATTACTCAGCCTTGCCATTAGAATTGGCGTTAATGGGATGTGCTCTATCTCCACCTACGGGACAAGAGCAGCCGACTACAACTAAACCTATCGAGGCAGCCGACGATACTGAAATAACCGAGCCCGTAGAGGAAGCTGATGTTACCATGGCACTGGACCCAGACAGAGTCGAGACTGAGGTTCCCAGGGAAGAGGTTTCCCAGGATATCGATTACCTCCGTAGCCGCTGGAGGGAGTTCATCCAATCTTTACGAGGGGAAGGTTCCAGTGGCAATTTGGACGCCTTTTTGCGAAGCGCATGCAACCCTGTAGCTCTTGAGGATGATACCCTAGTGTTGGGTTTCTATTATTCCTTCCATAAAGAGAAAATCGAAGACGCCAAATATCGACATCTGGTAGAGAAAAAACTTCAGAAGATCTTTGGTCGGCCCTATAAGATACGGTGTATTTTAGTTGATTCTAAAAGCGAAATTTCGTCCCAGACAAGGACGCAAAACCCAGTGATTAAAGCTGCTCTGGAGATGGGAGCCAGGATCAGTGAGGAGGAGTTGTAGTCCTGAGCGAAGCCGCAGGAAAGGAGACAGATGGATAAATCAATGTTACGTCAAGCCCAGCAACTTCAGGCAAAGTTGGCGAAAGCTCAAGAAGAATTGGGCAGCATGACCGTGGAAGCTACCAGTGGAGGTGGTGCCGTCAAAGTGGTCATTGATGGACACCAGAAGGTTCACTCCGTAGAGATATCTCCCGAAGCGGTAGAGGCTGGAGATATTGAATTACTGCAAGATTTGGTCATGTCTGCTGTTAACGAGGCTGTTACCAAATCGCAGGAGCTTGTTAATAAGCACCTCAGCAGTTTGACCGGCGGCCTCAATATACCGGGGTTACTATAAGGAGCTATCGACTGTCAGTTATCAAAGACTTCGGTAGTTCTTCCCTATGTTCCAGACAGCAATAGCGTAAAGAGTGAGGCAGAATGGGATTTGTCGCTGAACCTATAGCCAGATTAATTGAAGAATTAAATAAGCTGCCCGGAATCGGGCC
>JAZFXR010000084.1:0-2775 GCA_036448835.1 Dehalococcoidia bacterium
GTCTATTTTAATAACGATGCTGACGCATTTGCGGTTAAGAATGCTATAACACTGGAGAATTACTTAAAAAATCTTTGACCTTTCGAGCCAGGGCCGGAGTTATGCCTACCGTCTGGCTGAGTTCCTCCAACGAAGCTTCTTTGATAGCTTCGATTGAACCAAACTTTTTTAGCAAAGCCTTCTTTCGCCTTGGCCCGATGCCGGTGATATAGTCCAGGGCAGACGTGATGCCTTCTTTGTGGCGTAACCTACGGTGATAACTTATGGCGAAGCGATGTGCTTCGTCCCTGGCTCTTTGTAGTATGTGGAGGGCTGGAGAATTCTTAGCTATGTAAACTGGCTGGGGATTGTCGGGTATAAACACCTCCTCGTTCTCCTTGGCCAGACTGGCCATGGGGACAGAGTTGAGTCCGAGTTCTCGCCTGACCTCCAGGCCAGCATTAAGTTGTCCCTTGCCACCATCAATGAGGACAAGGTCGGGAGTAATTGCCCAGGTACTTCCGCCTGTCAGTCCTCGTTTAAACCTGCGCCTCAACGTCTCTTGAATCATGGCATAATCATCAGCACCAGTCACGGTTTTGATGCGGAAGCGCCGATAATGTGCCGGTTTAGGCCGACCTTTTTCTAAAACGACCATACTACTCACAGCCAAAGTGCCCTGAATATTGGAAACGTCATAGCATTCTATTCTCCGGGGCATTTTGGGCAGGTGTAGTTTTTGTTTTAGCTCTCTCAGGCCAGCTGTAATAACCTCAGTCTTCAACTCTTTGGCTTGCGTAAGTGCTAAACGCTGGACAGCGTTCTCCGCTGCTGTATCCACCAGCTTCCTTTTAGCACCCCGCTGTGGCACTTGTAGCTCGACCCTGCCTCCCCTTCGCTGTCCAAGCCATTTGGAAAGCACCGCCGGCTCGTCCACCGGGTGCTGGAGCAATATGAGCGGTGGTATACGTGAGGCAGAGCCATAGTATTGTTTCACAAAGCTGGTCATGATTTGCCCGGGGGATTCACCCTGGATGCCCTCCATAATAAAATAGTCCTGGCCGATAAGTTTACTATTGCGAATAGAGGATATTTCGACATAAGCCTGTTCTTTATTCTGTGCCAGGCCAATGGCATCCTTTTCTCCCTGCAATTTTGTGGCAATCCTCTGACCCTCTATGACTGCTTCTATGGCCCTAATCTGGTCTCGTAACAAGGCCGCCCGTTCAAAATGAAGCTGGAGCGCTGCTGCTTTCATCTTGGCGTTTAATTCACGAAGAATGATTTCCTGCTTCCCCTGTAGAAATAAGATGACCTCGTTTATTACGTCGCCGTATTCCTGTTTTTCCACTGCCCCAATGCATGGTCCGAGACAACGATGGATATAGTAATCGAGGCAGGGCCGCTTATCTTTTCCTTCGATTTGTTTACTGCAACTGCGAAAAGGGAAAAGCCTCTCTATTAACCTTAAGGTTTTGCGTACTGAACCACGACTGGCAAAAGGCCCAAAGTATTGCGCGCCGTCTTTCTGGACCCGGCGAGTAACATATACGCTGGGCCAATCGTTGTTAATGTTTATCCTGAGGTAAGGGAAAGTCTTGTTATCTTTAAGGCGTATATTATAGTGCGGGGTATATTTCTTTATCATGGTGCATTCCAGGATAAGCGCCTCTTGCTCGGAATCGGTAACTATGAACTCGAAATCCCGTATTTTTGACACTAATCTCCGGACTTTAACCGATAGGCTGGAAGCAGCGCCGAAATAACTCCTTACCCGACTGTTCAGGTTAGTTGCCTTGCCTACGTAGATAACCTTACCCTCTTTGTCCTTGAAAATGTAAATTCCGGGCTTTGCTGGTAAAGCTTTTAATTGCTGTAATTGCATGGCAAATCTATTGTAGCAATTGGCTTGTATAGGGGCAAAATGCCTCGGACTGTGGTAAAATAACTGTGATGAAGCTGGATATTGATGCCTTCCTTCAAGGTTTGACTCCAGAGAAAGGCTATTCTCAGAATACTGTCGCTGCTTACCGCAATGATTTGACTCAGCTGGTAGCCTTTATTAATGCAGAGCAGGCAAAGGGCTTAATCCAGTCTTACGACGAGATTCTGAAGAGCTATTTGCTCAAGCTCAGGGAGAAAAGATATTCTGCGGCTACAACCGCCCGCAAGATCGCCTCAGCCAAGTCATTCTTCAAATTCATGGTTGCTTCGGGGAGGATGAAGGAGAATCCGACTAGAAAGTTACCTTCTTTCCAAGTCGGCAAGCATTCGCTTACCTTCTTATCTTCTGCTGAGTACCAGAGATTGCTGGCCGAGGCAGCAAAATTGTCTACTCCGGAAGCCAGAAGAGATACGATGATGCTGGAATTACTTTATGCAACAGGTTTACGCATAAGCGAATTGGTGTCATTAAATGTTAAGGACATTGATTTGAAGCAGAATTGCGTTCATATTAATACAAAAAGACGAGTTCCTTTTGAACGTCGATTGAACCCGATTTTAGGAAATTTCATAAGGAATGATAGGTTGGATCTACTGTATGACGAGACAGTTGAAGCCCTATTTCTTAACCGGCGTGGTCAGAGGTTGACCCGGCAGGGGTTCTGGCAAATCATTAAAGGTTATGCTTCAAAGGCGGGGTTGGGTGATAAGGTTACGCCCCGGACATTACGTCATAGCTTTGCCAGACGTAAATTACAGAGTGGCACCGAGCTAAGTCAACTCCAACAACTCTTGGGTCACGCCTATATTTCCAGTACAAGAATTTATAAGCAATCTGCGTCAGGGTGAGGA
>JAZFXR010000085.1:0-2249 GCA_036448835.1 Dehalococcoidia bacterium
GCAGTTACCGATTCCATATAACGGCTGCACTCTTCGTAGTCTTCCCAGAAATAGCCGGTAACGCAAAATTCGGGAAAGACGGCGAGGTTGACCTTCTTTTCTTTGAAGATTTCGGTGGCTGCCAGAATTTTCTTTTTATTAGATGCTACATCTGGGACAGCCGCATGAATATTGGCGATCCCAATTGATATTGATCCTTCCTTCGGACTAAAGACAGTCTCTCTGATGTTAAATCCGTGATAGATCATTAAATACCCTCATAATTTTCGATAATACCACATAATTTCAGATTTTTTGTAAGTGGCGAGAGAAAAATGCTTTGCCACTATTGCATAGTATGGTCAGATGCTACTTAGTTTGGAGCACCTCCAAGAACTAGCACTCTCCTTCGCTTCATTGATATTCAGATACCCTTCTCTCATCTATTTGGATTCTGGAGTTCTGTTAGATACAGCTCTTACAGGTTGTCCAAATTCGAAGGAGCGCCTCAAGGGCGGAAGGCTTTCGGGTTAAGAGTAATCAGAGCTGAAAAGCACCAACTCCTTTATCGGTTGATACGTAGAGAATTCCATCAACTATTGAAAAATCGTTCATACCCTGTTCTCGAAAAGTCATCATCCAGAGGACGTCGCCTGTTTGCTGATCAAGAGCCTGAAGTGCACCGCACGCTCTTCCTGCGCCTCCGTAGACGGCACAAGTGCTCTTATAAATTACCCCTTGATACTCATAAATTAGTTCGGAGAGAAATGGTTTATTTACCAGCAAAGTCAAACCAGATTCACCTTCCTTATCAGTTATTTCATCCTTCACGCTTTCTCCCAATACGCAGCAATCCACAAAATCGGACTGTGACCATTCATCGGGGAGGCAGTCATATTTCCACATACAATCAACGTCCTTAGCGAGGTAGGACCACCAGCCAATCTGACCAGATGTTATATTTGAAGCTGTTATATTAGATGTATACCAATACCAGGGGTAATCTGGTTCAGCAGATCTCAGAACAAGCGGTGCCGGATGCCAAGCGTATACATAATTTGAGTCAATTCCTACCAGGATAGACTCTGTTTCCCCGCTTTCCCACAATAACTGCCTCGTTTCTCTGTGGATAGCTGTAATTATAGGGGCGGGACGGGGGCGATATTCAGTAGCATCGTCATATGTACCCGGACCGAGACAGAGCACCTCATCCCCAACCAGAATTCGTTTGTTGTAAGTATCAATATCGCCATTCCACCATAAGGGTTCAATAGGCAGGGATACGATAGTACAATCTACCAAGCTAATTTCAGTTCCTCCAAAGTTAGCCAAGACACCCGTGTAAGTGACCAGGTCGCCATCGTTAAGTTCTAGCAGGCTCGACCTCTGACTTTCATCAAAAACAGCCACAACCTCTGTTCGGGCCCGGTCCAACGGATTAACAAAGCAAGCTACTGGCCCTTCCTTTTCTGATGACACATATTTAAGTTCATTTGTCCATTCGACTTGCTTTCCTTGGTAGTCCTTCCAGAGGTCCTCTCTTTGTAAGCTTGTCAATTCAGGGGCGAAAAGCTTTTCAGCAAAATCATATGCAGAGAACGTAATGTAATCAATCTCCGCAACGCTTCCTGATGGCACCTTCGGTAAGTGTGTAGTTACAACAATCACTGCACTGATGACTATCGCACAAGCTACTATGATTCCTACCAGCTTCTTCCTACTCTTTCCCTTAGGGGCCTGCCCTTTCATCAGTCGACGTAAACACTTAGGACAGAACCCGGCGCCTTCGCTCACTTCAGTTCCACAAATAGGACAAGATGGCATAGCTATAACCTCTCTAGTTAGCCTTGAATAAAATCAACAACCTTTTCGTCTATTGGTCTCGAATTACTGCTGAAGATGGGTTATATATGGTCTTACTTATTATATGCCTATTTATCTGATTGTCAATAATTCCCTTCGCTGATATTTTTGCCAGCACACTTTCCGTCACCATAAAAGGCCCGGGCAATGGAAGTCCTTGGAAAAGGAGCTTCAGAACTTTGGTGCTTGTACATGACTTAAGGAGCCTTTGGTCACAGGTGCAAATCCCCCTGCTGCCAGACCAAATATCAGAAGCCTGCAATCGAAAGGCTGGTACCTAGGGCAGAAGTAAGTGCCTTGGTTTTGTACCGGAACCCGCTCGATGGTGCTTCCACAAACGGGCTAGATATTAAACAAACTCAGTAGATTTGAAAACGTTGACTCAAGATAATCCACAGAGACAGGCT
>JAZFXR010000086.1:0-4346 GCA_036448835.1 Dehalococcoidia bacterium
TCAGGCACACCAATGGAGTTACTGCATCTCTTACTGCGAGACGTCAAACCTTATTTTGTACGGATTTTTTCTTCCGTTTCACATTACAGGCAATTAAAAAGTCCTGATTTTTACCTTAGCATATGTAGAGAGATGGGCGTCGAGCCAGACCAGGTCACCCATGTGGGTGATAACTGGCAATTTGATTTTGTGAATGCCCGACAGGCTGGTATAAATGCTCTCTACCTTGACAGGTCAGGGGGAAACCATCAGGAACATCTTAGCGATTTGACTCAATTAAAAAATCTGTTCCCACCGTCGATATAATTTTCTCCATCTAGGTTCAAGGATAACCTGCTCACCATAGACTTTGTAGGCCATTTTGAGTTACAATATAATCCTTGACCAATGCTGAATCATAGCAAGATTTCACTGGAAAGCACCCCCCAAGGTAACAGATTCAACTTGTCTATAGCAGAGGTCAAGGAAATGGCTAAAAAGCTACGCCGCCATGTAATCACCATGATAGCTACAGCAGGCAGTGGCCATCCCGGCGGTTCTCTATCAGCAGCCGATATTGTCACTGCCCTTTATTTCAAGATTTTGCACCATAACCCGGAAAATCCTCATTGGCCAGACCGTGACCGATTTATATTAAGCAAGGGACATGCGGCTCCAATTTTGTATGCTGCCTTAGCTGAAACCGGGTACTTCCCCCTGGCAGAACTGTCAACATTGAGAAGACTAGATAGTCGCCTGCAGGGACATCCTGATAGTAACTTCACTCCCGGAGTAGAAATGTCAGCTGGTTCTTTGGGTATGGGCCTCTCATTTGCCATTGGTGTCGCCCTGGCCGCCAGGCTGGATTCAAAGGGTTACCGTACCTATGTTCTTCTAAGCGACGGGGAATGTGAGGAAGGACAAACCTGGGAGGCGGCCCTTTCGGCTGCTCATTTCAAAGTGGATAACCTAACGACCATAGTTGACTATAATGGCATACAGCTTAGTGGACGGACTTGCGATATTATGAACCTCGAGCCTTTTATTCGGAAATGGCAGGCTTTTGGCTGGCATACTATTGATATAGACGGCCATGACCTCAACCAAATCCTATCCGCTTGCCAAGAGGCTGAAAAGATGAGAGGCAAGCCAACTGTCATCATCGCTCGCACCATCAAAGGCAAAGGCGTTAGTTTCATGGAAAACAATGTGGCGTTTCACGGTAAGGCGCCTACCTGGGAAGAAGCAGAAAGGGCACTAAAGGAGTTAGATTAGGTATGGATGAAGCATCCACTCGAGAAACCTACGGCAAAACTCTGGCGGAGCTAGGTAAACAGAATGAAGACATTGTTGTCTTAGACGCCGATTTGTCACCATCAACGATGACCAATCTTTTTGCTCGGGAGTTTCCTGAACATTTCTTTAATTGCGGCCTGCAGGAACAGAATATGATTGCTATAGCTGCTGGATTGGCTGCTTCAGGTAAAACAGTCTTTGCCAGCACTTTCGCGGTTTTTGTCGTCTGCCGCTGTTTTGATCAGCTGAGACTATGCGTTTCCCAACCAAATCTAAATGTTAAGATCGTAGCTACACATGGTGGCATTACTGTAGGAGAGGATGGCACTTCACATCAAGCAATTGAAGATCTGGCCTTGTGTTGTGCTCTCCCCAGTTTTACTGTTGTTGTTCCTGCTGATGCCATAGAAACTGCTGAGGTAGTGAAAGCAGCAGCTAGTTCCTATGGGCCTTTCTACATCAGACTAAGTCGCCCTAAAACACCGATTGTTTACCCCAAAAGCTATCACTTCACATTAGACAAGGCAATGACCATGAGACAGGGCACAGATGCGACTATTATAGCCGCAGGCATCATGGTTGCTAAAGCTCTCGAGGCAGCAGATATCTTGGCTAAACAAGATATAGATTGCCGGGTAATCAATATGCATACTCTCAAGCCTTTGGATGAAGCAACGATAGTCGAAGCAGCTTCAGAGACAGGTGCAATCGTCGTTGCTGAAGAGCACTTAGCTCAGGGTGGGTTGGGCAGCCGAGTCGCCCAGACCGTAACTAGAAAAAAACCAGTGCCTATGGAATTCGTCAACCTTGGTGACAGATATGCTTCTTCAGGCAGAGCTGAGGAACTGCTTCAAAGATATGGATTAACCGCCGGAGATATTGAAGAGTCAGTAAAATCGGTAGTCAAGAAGAAGTAATATTATCAGATTTAGTTTTTCAAGAAACTGGATTGCCAATTAGAGTGCCGGGGGTTTGTGTATGAATAAGCGCCTTCTAATCACATTAGCCTGTGGAATCATGCTTGGACTGCTTACTATCTCCGGGTCGAGTTGTATCAACTACATCGTTCGCCCTGGAAGTTCTATTGAAAGTTGGCTTCCTGCGACGGAATCTGAATTCAAGTCTTACGTTACGCCTGAATGTCCTTTGATTAAGGAAGCTCTACATGATATTCTCGGTGGTTCCCCTTACGAGCTGTCTCAAGTTGGCTTTGATGATATCCGAGACTGGGTTGCTATTAATATATGCTACACGTCTGATGAAAAGCGTTGGGGTAAGGATTACTGGCAAACACCCGAAGAAACGCTAACCTACCGCACTGGTGACTGTGAGGACTTTTCTATTTTGTTGTGCTCCCTCCTCAGGACCTATGGCATCGATGCTGAGCGGGTATATATCGCCCTCGGTGTTGATGGTAGGGACGATGGACATGCCTTCTTGTTAGAGGATTGGTATTGCGATGGGGAATGGCGAAGGGTCGAGTCTCAATCGCCTGCTCAACTATCTTCTTCGGATTCCTGGTTCGGGTTTCCCACGCCCGATTCCAGACTAAACGAGTACGAAATTACGGCAGCCTTCAACGACCTCTGTTATTATGACGATGAGTCTTTTTCGGGGATCGAAGAACAAGCGAACGCTGGAACACTAACTAATTTGACAACCATTGTAGGCGATGTTGTCCAGCAATTATCGCGACTCGCAGGTTACTTATTCAGACTATTGTTAAGCTGAGATCGGCAAGATGTATGCCGGATTAATAACAATACTTTGATTTCGAAAACATTTCCAGCTTTCCCTTCAATGTGATCAGATTGACCACGTCTTCCTTGTTATATTCCAGCAACAAATCCAGCGCCTTTCTATCATGGTGAATCTGATATCTCCACCAGAGTACCACCGCCTCTGCTCCCTCAATGCCCCTTAGCCGGCGCGGAATACCTAATCTTCGTTCTACAGCCTTAAATCCTCCATATAGATTGTTTCTCCAGCAATCGTGCATCAGATCATGGTGATGGAAATGCTCTCTCAGATTTACACTTAAACGGGAGTTGATAAAAGGAAGGTCAAACCGACTACCATTGTATGTGTATATTGTATCTACACAACGCAGAGTTCTAAGCAAGTTGGTTCTGGTTGCATCATCGCCTACAAGTTGAACCATTTTATTCCCGTTGTTACTGGCCAAACAAACACCAATAACTGTTATCTCGTCATAAAACGAGCATAATCCGGTAGTTTCAATATCAAGATACGCATCGAGTGATAACTGCACCTTGTTGCTTTCCTTTCCGATATACGTATTCTAGCATATAATAATATCAGTTTATGTAAGTGATGCGGCTATGTGTTTTTATGCTATAACATAATAGCATTCTGATTTGTGAGCAGATATACATTCGACTTAATGGATAACGAAGGAGGGTGGATATGAGAGAGTGCACCGTGGAGCAAAACAAGAATGAATGCAACTGCACATACGAGCCATGTAAAAGGAAAGGCATTTGCTGCGAATGCATAAGATACCATTGGCAGTCAGGTGAGTTGCCGGCCTGCTTCTTTCCCGACGATGTAGAGAGGACTTATGATCGCTCTGTCAAGAAATTCATCGAGACATATCAAAAAAGAGACCGGTGGTGAATAGCAGCCCGAAATGGACAGACAGATCACTGGATAGTTTGTTATACTTCCCGTTATGACCAGGTTAGATAACCGAGCTGACAATGAACTCCGTCCCGTGCGTATAACTTTGGGGTACCAGGATTTTGCCGAGGGTTCAGCTTTGATTGAACTGGGACAAACGAGGGTGCTATGCTCCGTTAGCTTGCAAGAAAGAGTACCCGTTTTTCTTAGAGGCAGTGGTCAAGGCTGGATTACCGCGGAGTATGCTATGTTACCTCGCTCCACAATTACCCGTACACCGCGCGATAGGGCGACAGGAAGAAGTCACGAAATCCAACGGCTTATTGGTCGCAGCTTAAGAGCAGCTGCCAATTTATCCATCCTGGAAGAGAGAACATTCGTAGTAGATTGTGACGTACTACAGGCAGATGGTGGCACTCGAACAGCAGCTA
>JAZFXR010000087.1:0-5352 GCA_036448835.1 Dehalococcoidia bacterium
CTGGTAGGGTCACGGAGGCAGTGAATCCTGGACGAGACCTCCAGCATCTGAGATACTAATTTGTTCAACGGAGCACAGTCGCTTTCCAGAGTCATGGAGAACCTTAATCCTTCACGCTGACTCATCACAGCTATACCATGGTCACCGATGGTACCGCTGAGCAGAACCTTATCCCCAACTCTGGCGTTAGCTCCCGAGATATCAACTCCTGGAGGGATTATTCCAACTCCAGAGGTCGTGATAAACAGCTTATCGGCTTGTCCGCGATTTACCACCTTGGTATCGCCGGCTATGATATTGACCTCGGCTTCCTCAGTAGATTTCTTGATTGATTGCACTATCTGCTCAAGCTCACTCAAGAGAAGGCCTTCTTCTATGATTGCCGAGAGGCTCAAATACAGAGGCTTGGCTCCACTCATAGCTAAGTCGTTCACTGTGCCGCAAACAGCCAACTTGCCTATATCGCCGCCGGGAAAGAAGATGGGATTGACCACGTAGCCATCGGTGGTGAAAGCCAGCCGCCCGCTGGCTTCGAAAATAGCTGAATCATCTAATGTATTCAACGCCGGATTAGAAAGGAATGGTAGGAATTTCTTCTCTACCAGCTCGTGACTCAACTTGCCACCACTACCATGGGCCAAAAGAATGCGGTCATCCATAAGCATGCTCCATATCTACCCTATGTGCTTTGCGAATTTTCCAGAGTCCCGTATTGATAATAGGCGGCGCAGGCGCCTTCACCGGAGACCATGCAGGGACCGACAGGGCTTTCCGGGGTGCAGACCTTTTTAAAGAGTTTGCACTCAAATGGCATGGCTGCGCCGCGGATTATATCCCCGCACCGGCATCCCTCAGGCTCCCTCGGTGGTTTCAGGCTCACCGAAAAAGCCTTGTCGGCGTCAAATCGCTCATATTGCTCTCTTATTCTCAAGCCACTTTGAGGGACAATTCCAACCCCACGCCAATTAGCTTCGCCAATCTCAAAAACATCCTCCATCAGCTGCAGTGCTTTTCTATTACCCTCGGGCTTTACTCCTCGCGGGTAGGCTATTTCTACTTTGGGCTCACCCTTTTCAATTTGTTCTACCAGCTTATCTATGCATAACAGGATATCCAGTGGTTCAAATCCAGAGATGGCACAAGCCACTCCATAATCACGCGGGATAAATTCATAGGGATGAGTACCAATTATAACACTGACATGTCCGGGACAGACGATGCCATCTAGCTTTATCTCGCCTGAATCGAGCAGCGCTTTCATCACCGGCGGGGTCAATTTATTAAGAGATAGGACGTAGAAATTTTCCATTTTTTCCTGCTGTGCCTTAAGTATAGAAGCAGCTATGGTCGGCGCCGTGGTCTCAAAGCCGATGCCGACGAAGATGACCGATTTCCCGGGGTTGGCTTCTGCTATCTCAATAGCGTCTATAGTGGAATATACTATTCTTACATCGGCTCCCTGAGCCCTTGCCTGTTGCAGGCTCGAGTAGCTGCCGGGAACTCTTATCATGTCACCAAAGGTAGTGGTGATAACATCCGGAAGATGTGCCATGGCGATGGCTTTGTCCAGGTCAGCGGTGGCTGTAACACAAACAGGGCAGCCTGGCCCTGACCTCATTTCCACCATTTTGGGAACTAACTGGCGAATCCCATGTCGCAATATGGCATGCGTGTGCCCACCGCAAAATTCCATTAGTCTTATGGTTTTGGTGGAGCGCTGAGCGATTTTGTGTGCTAGCCCCTTGGCTAGCTTGTTGTCCTGATATTCGTCAATGAACTTCACTTAGACTTGCTATCTCTTCCAGGAGCTTCAGGGTCTCCTCGGCTTCAGCTTCATCTATAACGCCTATGGCATATCCCGTATGGAGCAATACATAATCACCAACCTTGACCTCTGGCGTAAAGGCGATGCTAACTCGACGCCTAACCCCGGCGATTTCTGTTTCCGCCGTATCTCCATCTATGGAAACAATCCTTACCGGCACTGCTAAACACATGATGTCCCGTATTTTAGCTTAAGTTAACCTGCAAAACAAATGGGTGCCTTAAACCGAGAGGACATCGTATTGACGCTCGTTGGGTGTTATGCTATTTTACGCAACATAATTCATTTGAGGTAACACAAGCTAAATGCGAAGCGATTTAGTGAAGAAGGGAATCGAGCGGGCGCCCCACAGGTCGCTGCTTCGGGCTGTCGGCTGCTCTTCAGATGACTGGGATAAGCCGTTTGTGGGAGTGATCAATAGCTTTACCGAAATTGTCCCGGGGCACATCCATCTGCAAACAATCGCTAAAGCAGTAAAGGAAGGAATTCGCAGTCGGGGGGGAGTGCCTTTTGAGTGCAATACCATAGCTGTTTGCGATGGTATAGCTATGAACCATGCGGGGATGAGATACAGCTTACCCAGCCGGGAACTCATTGCTGATTCGGTTGAAATCCTGGCTCAGGCTCATGCTTTCGATGGCCTGGTGTTTATCCCGAATTGCGATAAGGTTGTGCCTGGGATGCTGATGGCTGCGGTCAGAGTCAATCTACCGTCTGTTTTTATTAGTGGTGGGCCCATGCTGGCAGGGAAGTTGGTCCAAGGAAACGATACCAGGTCCGTTGATCTTATTACAGTCTTTCAAGCTGTGGGTGAAGTAGCTAGAGGAAAGATGACCGAGGCTGAGTTGCGAGAACTGGAGATGGTCGCCTGTCCCGGTTGTGGCAGCTGTGCCGGGATGTTCACTGCTAATACTATGAATTGTCTCAGCGAAGCCCTGGGGATGGCTTTGCCGGGTAACGGCACGATACTCGCCGTGGAAGAACAACGCGGGCAATTAGCGTATAAGGCGGGACAACAGATCATGGAAGTGCTAGCCAAAGACATTCGGCCTAAAGATATTATCACCAGGGATTCCCTTTATAATACCTTTGCTGTGGACATGGCTCTGGGTGGCAGCACAAACTCCGTGCTGCATCTTGCCGCAATAGCGCACGAGGCTGGGATAGATTTCCCCTTGTCCTTGATAAATGAGATTAGCGATTCCGTTCCCCATATCTGCAAATTAAGCCCGGCCAGTGCTTATCACATAGAAGACCTGGACTTAGCCGGTGGCATTCCTGCCATAATACACGAGCTGTCAGGATTGCTGAAGCTTGAGGCAAACACTATTTTGGACAGGCCAATAGGTGACATAGCAAAGGAAGCCGGGGTTAAGAATAGAGAGGTAATCCGCTCCCTGTCGCAACCTTATGCCCAAACTGGTGGTATTAGCATATTGTTTGGCAATTTGGCGCCTGATGGCAGCGTGGTTAAGAGCGCTGCAGTAGCTCCTGAGATGTTAGTTCATCGGGGTCCAGCGCGAGTCTTCAATAGCGAAGAGGAAGCTACGACGGCGATCATGAAAGGTGAATTTAAATCAGGCGAGGTAATCATAATTCGCTATGAAGGCCCCAAGGGAGGGCCAGGAATGAGGGAGATGCTGGCAGCCACCTCTCTTCTCAGTGGTATGGGTATGGATAAAGAGGTAGCGCTTGTTACAGATGGACGCTTTTCCGGAGGCACGCGGGGAGCAGCTATTGGGCATGTCTCTCCCGAGGCGGCAGAGAGAGGTCCTATAGCGGCTTTACGGGATGCTGATATAATTAACATAAACATACCTGCCCATAAATTGGAAGTGGAGTTAAACCAAAACGAGCTGGAACAGCGATTGGCTGCATTGCCTGACTTTGAACCCAAGATTAGAACTGGCTATCTCAAGCGGTACAGTGATAAAGTAAGCTCTGCTAGCACTGGTGCGGTTTTTGCCGGGTAAGGAGTTATTCTATATGAAAAAAACTGGTGCTCAGATTATCTGTGAGTGTTTAATTAATGAAGGTGTAGAGGTTATTTTCGGCATCATCGGTGGTGCTGTCTTACCGTTATATGATACCTTGCCGCAATATCCTCAGATCCGACATATATTAGTTCGTCATGAGCAGGGAGCAGCTCATGCCGCCGATGGCTATGGTCGCGTAACACATAAAGCTGGAGTGTGCATTGCTACATCGGGGCCGGGAGCTACAAATCTGGTTACCGGCATTGCCTGCGCTTACATGGATTCCGTACCCATGGTAGCCATAACCGGACAGGTGGCCAAACCTTTTATTGGCAAGGATGCTTTCCAGGAGACAGATATCACAGGCATTACCATTCCAATTGTCAAACATAACTATCTTGTCACTGATGTTGCTGACCTGGCTAAAACAGTTAAGGAAGCTTTTCACATTGCCCAGACGGGGAGGCCTGGACCTGTGCTTATTGACATACCACGGGATGTCCAGCAAGAACAAACAAACTTTGTTTACCCAGATAAGCTCGATTTGCCGGGTTATAAGGTTATTTCGCGTGGGCACCCGGCTCAGATTAAGAAAGCAGCGAAGCTCATTAACGAAGCTGAGCGGCCTGTTATCATCGCTGGCAGAGGCATAATTATTTCCCAAGCCTACCGTGAGTTTAAGGAATTTGCTGAAAAAGCGCAGTTACCAGTGGCGCATACTCTGCTTGGCCTGGGTTCTTTTCCTGGAAACCATATACTTGATCTTGGCATGATGGGGATGCACGGCACAGGTTGTGCCAATATGGCGGTGCAAAATGCCGACGTTCTTATCGCTATTGGCATGAGATTCGATGACCGAGCTACGGGAAATACCGGGGAATTTGCTCCCAATGCCCGTGTCATACACATCGATATCGACCCCGCAGAGATTGGTAAAAATGTCCCCACCGAGGTTCCGGTAGTCGGGGATATAAAAAGCGTGCTCACTGCCCTGAATGATGTGATTGAAAGAAGAGAGCACGTGGATTGGTTTTCCCAAATAGAACAATGGAGGTATGAATATCCAGCGCTAGAAATCAGGCAAAGTGAGGAGCTCTTGCCTCAATACATTGTTCACCGGATATACGAAGCCACACAAGGTAATGCTTTGGTGGTTACCGGGGTGGGGCAGAATCAAATGTGGGCGGCACGATATTTTGTTTATACCCAGCCAAACAGTATTATTTCCGGGGGTGGTTTGGGCCCCATGGGGTTTGAACTTCCTGCGGCTATGGGAGCTAAAATCGGTTGCCCCGAGAAAGTGGTATGGTGTATTGCCGGCGACGGTGGCTTTCAGATGACTATCCAGGAATTGGCTACCATAACGCAAGAAAACATTGCTGTAAAAATAGCGATCATGAACAACGGATATTTAGGCATGGTAAGACAGTGGCAAGAGCTATTCTATGGACGGCGCTATGTTGACACGAAACTTTGGAATCCCGATTTTGTCAAAATTGCCGAAGCGTATGATATTCCTGGTATCAGGGTGAAAAGGAGAGAAGAAGTCAT
>JAZFXR010000088.1:0-2504 GCA_036448835.1 Dehalococcoidia bacterium
GATTCTTCCTTGGCCAGTTCATTTATTTCGTATCCATACGGCATATCAACCTCCCTTAAAGAGCACCCCGGCACCCAGTTGAACCGGGTAGACCAGCTGGTGTAGCCCTGACTTTGCATTCTATCACCTGTTGCTTTCTGCGAGCAAACTGTTGTGGGTAGCTCTATTTTGATCCGTCTTTACAGCGTTTCCAGACTAGCGAAATCAGCTGAAGTAATCTCGTTCGGAACATAGAGTTGACTCCATTGAGTAATAGCCACTTCTGGCTTGATTTCTTTTGTTAATGCAGGATATAATTCCTCGCTTGGGAATGAAAATTGCCGTTAGTGGCAAAGGGGGAGTAGGGAAAACAATGTTGGCCTCTCTACTTTCTACTATACTTACTAAGTTGGGTTACTCTGTTCTGGCCATAGATGCCGACCCAAATGCTACCCTGGCGACCGCCCTCGACTTTCCTCATCCGGAGAAGATAGCTCCTATATCTGAGATGGAGGACCTGATTGAAGAACGGACAGGTGTACGTCCTGGCCAGGCAGCACCATACTTCAAATTGAATCCCAAGGTTGATGATATACCGGAAAAGTACTGGGTGGTGCATAATGGAGTCAAACTAATGGTGATGGGGCGGTTAAAGAAAGGTGGTAGCGGTTGTTATTGTCCCGAAAATGCCTTACTGGAAGCTTTGCTTGCCCATATACTCTTGCGGAGGGATGAAGTAGTCATAATAGATATGGAGGCTGGGATCGAGCATCTAGGGCGGGCGACAGCTAGAGCCGTGAATAAGATGATTATTGTCGTAGAGCCAGGCAAGGCAAGTATTGAAACAGCCTACAGGATAAGAGAGCTGGCAAAAGATATAGGTTTGGAAAACATCGCTACGGTAGCCAACAAGATCCGCAACGAACAGGACAAAAATTTGCTTACTTCTGCCATGCCAGATTTTGAGTTTCTAGGCTTTATTCCCTACGACCAGAGTGTAATAGAGGCTGGTCTTGGCAAGTCCCTCCTCATCAATTCAAATCCAGAGGTCATCAACCAAGTGCAGAATATAGCGACGCGTCTTGGTACTACCAAGGCGTGAATCAGCGATAAATCGACAAGCTAAGATCTAGGAAAGGAGGTTTAAATGACGGCGAAGATAATCTCGGGAAGCGAGGTAGCCAAGGAGATCAGGGCTGAACTGACAGAGCGAGTATCCAAGCTCAAGAAACAGGGAGTAACACCGGGTCTCGTTATGATCCGTGTGGGAGAGGACCCGGCATCCGTTTCCTATGTCTCGGGTAAAGAAAAGGCGTCCGAAGAGATAGGCATTTGGTCACAAACCATCGTCCTGCCTGAAAGTGCCTCAGAGGAGGAACTCCTGTCTAAAGTAGAAGAAATGAATAGGGCAGAGCATGTTGACGGCATACTGGTTCAATTGCCATTGCCGAAACACATCAATGCCGATAAAGTGCTAAACCTCATCGATCCGGTGAAAGATGTGGATGGCTTCCATCCTGTCAACGTGGGCAAGATGCTCATTGGAGACCCATATTTCATGCCATGCACGCCGCATGGAGCGGTGGAGCTAATGGTCCGTAGCGGTAATCCCCCGGAAGGCAAGCATGTGGTCATATGTGGTCGAAGCAACATAGTAGGCAAGCCTCTCATGGCTATGCTGGTACAGAAAAACAAGCGTGCCAACGCCACTGTGACCGTCGTGCATACAGGGACTAAGAACATGAAGGAAATCACCAGGCAGGCAGACATCCTGGTTGCCGCAATGGGCTCTCCGGAAGTTATTAAAGCAGACATGGTAAAAGAGGGAGTCGTCGTAATTGACGTTGGGGTAAACCGGGTGGGATGGAAACCCAGCAAGAAAGACCCCAGCAAGCAGGTCCCCGACCTTCGGGGGGATGTGGATTTTGAGACGGTCAAAGAGAAAGCCAGTGCCATTACCCCGGTGCCCGGGGGGGTTGGCCCCATGACAATCACCATGCTTATGGTCAACACTGTGGTCTCAGCTGAACGCAGGGCTGAGCGCAAGGGAGAATAATCACAAAATAAACTGGATAGGAGGTTATCATGGCTTACGATGCAATAAAGATGAAGGACTGGCAGATTGCGGAAGCTGCCGAAGAAAATATGCCGGCGTACGATGAGTGGCAGCAACGGCTGGGGCTGCAGAAGGATGAGGTCATCCCTTACGGGAGACTGTGCAGGCTCGATTTCCTGAAGGTGATCGAGCGCCTCAAGAACAAGCCGGACGGCAAATACATCGAGGTAACTGCCATAACCCCTACCCCACTGGGTGAAGGGAAAACGACCACTACCATGGGCATATTGGAAGGTATAGGCAAGCGGGGCAAGAATGTTGGCGGTTGTATACGGCAACCTTCCGGTGGTCCGAGTATGAATATAAAGGGCACTGCTGCTGGCGGCGGCAATGCGCTGCTTATTCCTATGACCGAATTCTCTTTGGGGCTTACGGGGGACATCAACGATATAATGAATGCCCACAATCT
>JAZFXR010000089.1:0-3868 GCA_036448835.1 Dehalococcoidia bacterium
TCAGCGATGAGGGCACGGTATGAATGGTGACTGGGGTCCTGGTAAAAGGCTCACCGTCTATATGAACTGGCAATGAGCGCGCTGACTCGACAAATATTTCACGGCATTGGTAGTACTCTACCGTCGGGTCCTGGAGATGTCTATGCGAGAGCACCTTCACGGCATGCTGCACAAAGGTAAAGAAACCGCCTCCTTTGAAAATACACACATCTAATTTGGCGTCGTTCACGCAGGCCTTAGCCCCAATCGCTATCATGCCCCCGTAGAGTTGAATATTGCTGACAACAATTAGCGGCGTGCTGACCCTTACGACCTTTCCGTCCAGATTCAGGCAAACATCAGTGCCGGAGTATTTGTGGATTGACTCAATTGTCGGGAACACGTATGCCCAGGAACCCAAAGCTCTTTTTTCTTTCAGCAGTACGCTTTGGGCGATAGCGGCATCGAATCCCATACCTGCCCACATTAAGAAGTAGCGACCGGAAAGCTCGCCCATATCGACGGCAACGGTGTGTCCCTCTACGAGCACTCGAGCAGCATCCAACAGCACCTTTCGATAGTAGCTGGCAGGCAATGGACGTGCAATTCTTTCCTCCAGAGCAGCAATCAGCTTGACTGCTTGTATGCCTGGAAGCATGGGGTTTAGGGTCGGGATGCCCATCTGTAATGCCCATGCGTTGGTCGTTCCCACAGGAAGCACCCCCAGCGCTACATCAGTGTTCACCAGTCCATTTGCTACCTCGTTGATGGTGCCATCGCCACCGGCGGCAATGACTACCTTGGCACCTCTATTGACAGCATGGCAAGCTAGTTCGGTCGCTTCCAACGGCTTGCTGGTTTCTCGTAAGGTGACAGACCACCCGTAGCGATTTAAAAAGGTAACCACATCGTCAAGTTCGTGTCTGACGACCACCTGGCCCCCTGAAGGATTGTATATCAACTCAGCCTGCATTGGATTCTCATTGCCGTCTTAATTTTCCCTGTCTATTTAATCCTATCCCTCGAATCGTGACCTGTCAATTTCGAAGTGACCTGGCTCCCCTCCTCTTTTCAGGATGTTCTCCATGGAGTATAATATTAAGAGAAGGGCAAAGAGGGAGCGATGATCATAAATAAGCTTTTAACACGAAAAGGATGGCGTGTGATGGCACACTCTATGCTAGCAGCGGCCGGGATTGGTCTTCTTTATCTGTTGTCCAAATTGGTCGTCGGGGATGTTCAGCAGGAGAATACGCTAAGCTGGTGCCTTTTGGGCGTGGGAATGATCTTTTCGCTATGGTTAGTAGCTCTGGGAAGCATGCTATTGAAGGCCGAACTAACGGACTGGAGATAGTATCGTAGCTGGACTAATGGCTCCCTTCCCCCTCAAAGCCTACCCCAGTTTCGTGTTAGTTCCCCGCGTGGTTCATAAGCATTGCCCCGTCAACGCACGGCCTGGATTACTCTAGTCTCATGTAACCGCAAAATGGTATTATCTAGATGAGAGGATACTATCCATGCCTAATGTAGCCATTGTGACTGATAGTGTCTCTGACCTGCCTCCTCACGTAGCAGAAGAATTCGGGATCACAGTGGTTCCGCTTGTTGTCCGCTTTGGGACAGACCTCTACCGTGATAGTCTCGACCTGAGTCCTGACCAGTTTTATGGAAAGCTGAGGACCAGCAAGGTTTTACCAGCAACATCTGTGCCGCCTCCGGCAGCTTTTGCCGATGCCTACGATAAACTTGCCGAAAAAACAAACGAGATACTGGTTACCAGTGTAACTTCCAAGCTCAGTGCTACGTATCAGGTAGCGTTACAAGCCATAGGTTTGATGAAGGAGCAATGTCGTGTGGAGGTCCTGGACTCGCAATGGGCGGTTATGGCACAGGGTTTCATAACAATCGCTGCTGCTAAAACAGCCCAAAGTGGGGCTGGCCTTGATGAGGTACTGGACGTGGCCCGTCACACCATACGCCGGGTGGATATGTGTGCTGCCTTCGATACCCTTGAATACCTCGAACGCGGCGGGCGCATTGGCAAAGCGCAGGCCTTTCTTGGTTCATTGCTCAAGGTAAACCCCATCATCGGCATGAAGGATGGCGAGACATATCCTTTAGCTCGGGAACGCTCCCGAGCTAAGGCGATAGACTACCTGTACAACTTTGTCACAAGCTTTGGCAAAGTTGAAGGATTAGCTGTAGAGTATGCCAGTGACTTAGACGAAGCCAACAGGTTGATCCAGAGGTTTCATTCAAAGTATCCTAATGCTCCTATTTACCTCTCGCGTACAAGCCCTGTTATCGGCACGCACACAGGCCCCGGTCTCATTATGCTTAGCGTGCTTGGAGACAGATAATCTGTCAACTAGCTGAGTGAAGACATGCCACTGGGTATTCTAAGCATAATAATCGGGTATCTTTTAGGCTCTATTCCTACAGCCTACATTGTGTCCCGCATAAGGAAGGGCATAGATATCCGGAACATCGGTTCACGCAACATGGGCGGCGCTAACGTCATGCGCGAAATAGGTGCTCGTGAAGGCGTTCTTGTCGGTCTCATTGATATCGCGAAGGGGGCGGGGGCCATACTCATTGCCCAGGCTTTGAACATTTCGGAGCTCTGGGTCTTTGGGGCTGGTTTTGCAGCTCTAGTGGGACATAATTTCCCAGTGTTCGCACGTTTCCGGGGTGGCCGAGGTTCAGCCACCATAATAGGTATCTTTCTCGTGTTAGCCCCCGGGGCAATGCTGATTACGCTGGTAGTAGTAGCTATTCCGTTCTTTACCACCCGTAAATTCGGAGCGGCTCTACTCATCGGACTCGGCCTGCTACCTCTATTTCTCTGGTTATTGGAAGGCTCGCTGGCTCTGGTACGCTATGCCCTGGTTATCGACGTTTTCATGCTAATTCGCAATCTGTCCGGTATTAAACAAATCGTGGCTAAAGGCATCATAGAGGATATGATACACGATAGACAGCGGAAGAAAATAAAATGATGTCGCCAGTCGTGAATTATCCAAGCTGTCATAGGTAGTCCCAACTGAACAATCGTCTATAACATGTATTCGGCAACTTCAAACTTGATTGTGCTCTCTGTGGCGTAGTACAGTTACATACAGATTCTTGACAAACAACTCTTGGATGGCAAGGTTTTTGTAACATTTCAGCGACTAATTCGTTAGAAGAGGTAAAGGAGTGAACAAGAACCGTTCTGAAGGACAAACATCAGATGAAGCTATGGTGGTTCAGAGAGCTATCGGTCATGATGCTGAAGCTTTCGGGAGGCTGTATGACATGCACGTCGACAGAGTATATAGGCATATCTATTACCGGGTAGGCAATGAAGCGGATGCCCAGGACCTTACTCAGCAGGTCTTCTTCAAAGCTTGGCAGGCAATTGGCAGATATAAGAAGATGGCGAGTCCATTCGTTGCCTGGCTGATGACTATTAGCCACAATCTGGTGATAGATTTTTACCGGACTAGGAAAGACAGGGCATATCTCGAAGCCGAAGTTCTCGCTGACGATTCGCTGCCGAGCCCAGAGCGGGCTGCCGAGGCCAGCATAGAGCAGCAGCGTTTGCGGAAGGCGATTTTACAACTGGGGGGTGATGAGCAGCAGGTGGTCATGCTACGTTTTATCGAAGGTTTTGAGTTTGCTGAAATCGCCTCTCTTTTGAAGAAAAAAGAAGGGAATATCAGGGTTATCCTGCACCGGGCACTGGTCAAACTCCGCAGTATCCTGGAAAAGGAGAGGGAACAGTGTTGAGGAAATCTAAAGATAAATTCGTCAGGCATGTCAAGGAGATCGAGGCAGGCAAGTCTAGCGTTGAGGATTGCCTGGACAGGTATCCGTCTGTGCGTGAGCAACTGGAACCGCTACTGAG
>JAZFXR010000090.1:0-13341 GCA_036448835.1 Dehalococcoidia bacterium
GAGTGGACTTCTGGCTAGCATCTCCGGTGAGTACCATGATGTCAGAACCCTCTGCTATTTCAGCACATTTTGCAGAGTCCCGCTCTATAACTAGTACTTCATTCCCTTCTTGAACAAGGAGTCCCGCCAAATTCTTACCTATATCGCTTAAACCTGCTATTACGACATACATGATTTTATCTTCAATACTGAACCAACTTTGTTATCTTCTCAATGAATCAATGAAATGATGGTGGGAAAAGAACTCCAGGTCAGGGAACAACCAAACTTGACGACTGATTTAGGATGCTAGGTGCTCTCCATTCATATTGCTTCGCTATTCCACTGCTATTAAGCATTCAGCGATTTTAATCCCCCCTATCATACTTGTCAAGTACCGAGTTTATATGGGGCAATCCCATTTTTAATTCTTGTAGCCAGGTCGTTGATTTAAGCTCTCGCTGTAAAATATATCTTATATATTCGTGCAATACCCGCTCTAGCTCTGAAGATAGTTCAGGGCTTATTTTGACTCGCCTTGCAGTGGTGTAGTCACAGTTCTGCCACAAACGAAGAACCTTCAAAGCTCCCACCGAAAAGGGAAGGGAGGGTTTTAGTGGAATTGCTTCAGTTTGCCCGTAGGGGTGATTCTCTTCAGAATTGCAGTGAGGACACAAAAGTCCTCCCTTGCTAGAGCTGAAGAAATTAACTACTGGTTTGAGGGGCGAATCACAGCTAACACACCGGCGCAATTGGGGACGGTAACCAAGATGATGAAGAAGATGTAGCTCAAAATAACGCAATAGAGTTTCATTGCTGTTCGGCTCGCTCAATTGATTTAGGATATCGAGTAGTAAATCAAACAAAGGGTGATTATCACCACCCTCAACAGTAAATGAATCAATGAGTTCTAAGATGTAAAAACCACAGGCCATACGCCATAAATCACTTTTCAAAGCCAGGAAACCATTTATTGTTTGACTTTGGGTAACAATATCGAGATTACGCCCCTTGGCTAACAACATTAAACTATATGTCAATGGTTCTACGTTGCCACCCAATTTGCTCTTGGGACGGCAAGCTCCTTTAGCCACTGCCCTTAGCTTACCGAATTCTGGGGTATAAATAGTGACAATCTTGTCGAATTCACCCAGCTTAGTTTGTTTTAAGATGATGCCTTGTGTTTGATAATTCCGAGATGTACTCATATCAAGTACCAAATTCTAAACGTTAAATCCTGGACAAAGCCAAATATAACCCATAATTCGAAGCCCCTATTTTAAGGCGTTTGGGTTACTGTTGTTTTTTTCTTTGGGTATTATACTCTCGCCAGCCCGGCAACTGTAATAAAGAGCAGCTACTCGAGTCTTCGCCTAGAATTTTCCGGACTGTTTCTCGGAGTGGTTCAACACCAAATTGATAGCGTTAGCGGCGGTAGCAAAAGAGTAGTACACAGGCAACCCGGACAAGATACTATTACAAATAGCAGCCATAATGGCCTCAGCCTCTTCCGGTATAATGCTGGGTTCAATCACCATGACCACTGGCTTGGGTAACTGTCCCTGCTTTATTGGAAATCTGCTCATCAATAGATAACCTAGCTGGTGATCTGAAATCCGAGATCCCGTAAACTGGCCTATCCTGATGAACATAACAAAGAAGTCAGCCCCTTCCCACCTTGACAATATAGCGAAGGTTTTAATTACCCCTTCAATATTTGTCATGGCTTGTGAATAGTCTATGGGATTTCGCAAGATATTGCCTGCGATGGGAGTGAATTCACTTATTTGCGCAACCATTTCAGGGGGGATTGGAGGGACTCTAAATCCGCTGCTTTCAAATTGATCGGCGATTAGCACACTGGCTCCTCCTCCAGCACCGAATAACAGCGCATTCCTGCCACCAGGGAGCGGCAGGAACAGAAGTGTGACCAATACATCGATCATTTCTTCTAAGCTGCTTACACTGATGATTCCCAATTGCTTGCAGAGGGCATCCCAGGTAGCCCGGCTTCCAGCGAGTGATGCAGTATGACCGGCGACTGCTCGAGCGCCTCCCTCAGTAGTCCCTCCCTTAAGCAGTACCACTGTCTTTTCATTCGTTGCTTCTTCTAGGGCCTTGCGGAATCGTCTCCCATCCTTAATCCCCTCGATGTAAAGAGCTATTATTTTGGTATCTACATCGTGAGCAAGATACTCGAGCAAATCACTTTCATCGATGTCACATGCGTTGCCGTAACTTACGACCTTGCTGAAGCGGACGCCTCGTAATGCTGCTTGCCTGACCAAATATATGGAATTACCACCACTCTGACTAATGACTCCTACTGGGCCGCTTTCTTTGGGAAAAGCCGGACTGAAGGATAGGCGTGATTTGGGGCAGTAAATGCCCATACAGTTAGGACCGATGACCCTGATCCCATTTCTGCGGGCGACTTCTGTCAGTTCAGATTCCAGCTTTATTCGCGATTCCTCACCGGTCTCACTAAAGCCAGCTGTACAGAAGTGAATTGCCCGCACTTTCTTTTCGGCGCATTCTTCAACAAGCTTGGGAGCAATCCGGGCATTGACCAGTCCAATTACGTAGTCGATGTTGCCCGGGACATCTTTGAGGCTGGTATGAACCTTACGACCTTTGATCTCCCCTCCCTTGGGGTTAACGAGATAGAGAGGGCGGTCGAATTCCATTTCGATAAGGCCTTCCAAAAAAGTGCGCGTCCAGTGTTGAGGTTGGGTCGTCGTGATGCCAACAAGGGCGATCGAATCGGGGTGGAAGAGAAAGTCCAAGTTATGCTGCTGCGTATTCTTCATATTCCTTATGCAGTAGTATTTAAGTTAACTCAAGTGGAAGGTGAGCAAAGTCCGCGGTAAAAAGGCTGCATGGCTATTATGACCTGCGGCTGATAACTCATCAATTTTTTTGAGATTGCCATGCTGCTTAGTGTTATGTGAGTGAAGATGCATGGCTGATTCCGCCGAAGTATAGCAAATAGTTCGTGGGTTGTAAATTTTACTTTGTGCCCTGGGGGTTTACACTTGGTAATTTACTCGACAGCTTTTCTAAAAAGTGCATTTGATAGGCTGACAAAGATATGATACATTATCTAGATTTTGAAAAGACCAAATCATTTTATAATACTTATACTACAAGTTAATTTGAAGCCGGTCCGAAAATTCCTCAATTCACGCTGCAATTAGGAGGCTCGTATTGAAAGCAGAGAAACCAGGAAAATTCGAGTATATTTTCAACCCAAGAACGATAGCTGTAATAGGAGCTTCCGACAGCGATGGCTTCTCGCAGGCTTTAATGGGCACAAAACTCAGAGACCGTCTGTTCTTGGCTAATCCCAAATACAAAGAACTCCATGGTAAGAGATGCTACGCCAGCATCTCAGATATAGAGGACGAGATTGACTATGTTGTTATAGCAGTGCCGGCATTACTTGTCCCGAAAGTACTGACCGAATGTATAGAAAAAGGCGTAAAGGCGGTGCATGTATTTACAGCCGGTTTCAGTGAAACGGGACTAGAAGAGAGGAAAGTTTTGGAAGATGAGGTGCGGCAGATAGCCAGAGGTAAAGTTAGCTTAATTGGTCCCAACTGCATGGGAATATGTTGCCCCAAGTCCGGCTTAGCTTTCGTGCCAGGAATCTTAACCAAGGAGGGCCCGGTTGGAGTTATTTCACAAAGCGGAACCTTCGCCGAACAATTCTTGTCCATTGGGGAGCTAAGGAATGTAAGGTTCAGTAAAGTTATCAGCTACGGGAATGCCATAAATCTGGACTGTCCCGACTTCTTGGAATACCTGACGCATGACTCCGAAACTGAGGTTATTGCTTTATATCTGGAAGGGACAAAAAACGGTGAGCGTCTCAGGGCAGCGATGACTGAGGCGGCAAGACAGAAGCCGGTACTGGCACTCAAAGGAGGAGTAACCGAGCATGGCAGACGGGCAGCGTCTTCTCACACAGGCTCGCTAGCCGGTTCACCAGAAATCTGGAGTTCACTTTTCAGACAGGCCGGTGTACTCCAGGTGGATGACTTCGATGAGCTACTTGATACCGCTCTGGCATTGTCCTGTGCTCCATGCCCGTCGGGGAAGGGGACTGCTATTATTACCAACTCCGGTGGTTTTAGCGTGCTTGAAACTGATTTATGCGTAAAAGCAGGACTGGAAGTCCCTCGATTCACGAAGGAAACGCTAGCTAAGTTGCGTGAAATGGTTCCACTAGCGGGAACAAGCATAAATAATCCCCTGGATGCCTGGCCGATATTCTATAACATGCCTGGAAAAAGAGGGACACTTGGAGATGCTATCAGATCCTTATCTCACGATAAGAATATTAATTCAATAATTCTGCATTTTGATGAAGTGCGTTACCTGCGGTACGCGTTGGGGGAAGCATTTGAAAACTTCCTTAAGGAACTTGTTAAGATTATGGTCCAGGGGTGTATATATGCTCGAGATGAGATGTGCAAGACTGTAATGATTTGCGTTTCACTTGATGCTTATTCGGAAGATGAAGAGGATAGAAGGTATCACTTGCTGGTTAAAAAGGCTTTTGAACTCGAACGATTCCCAGTATATCCCGCGCTTGGTGCTGCAATTAAAGCTCTCTCCAATTTGTACAGATACCGAGTTCAATGTCGCAGCCCACAGACTCTGTGATCGCTAAAAATCGCTAACTTTGTCGCGTAGAATATCCAAACCTCGAATTTTCTGAGTCGCCAGACAAGATCAAATATAGACGAGCAAACTCAGCTAGCCAAAGATGAGGACTAATAAGCTACTCACTGCAATACGGAATTTCAGGCCAACCCTATTTTCTGGGCAACTATTTCCCTATGGAAGTCAGTTCCGCCAAAAGCAATATCTGCGGCCTTGCTTCTGCGGTAATAAAAGGGTATGTCGTGGTCAGCACTAGTAGCGATTGCCCCGTGTAATCTCACTGCCCACTTGCTAACATCCTTGTAGACCTCGTTGACATATGCCTTGGCCATAGAGGCTTCTTTAGCGCAGGGAAGGCCCTCTGACTCCATCCAGGCTGCCTCATAAATCAGATAACGGCTGGTTTCCATCGCTGTCCACATGTCAGCCATCTTGTGTTGGAGTGCCTGGAAAGCGCCTATGGGCCTCTCATATTGAGTCCTTTCTTTGGAATAAGCCACGGTCATTTCTACGCAAGTCTCTATAGCGCCCAGGGACTCGGCACATTTAGCGATGGCACCTTTGCGCAACATCATTTCCACAATAGGCCATCCCTCATCTATCTTACCAAGCATATTTTTCTTTCGCACAGTGACATCCTTAAAACGCACCTCGCATAGCTTATCTGCGGCGATTGTAGGCATTACCTCATGACTTATTCCAGTAGCCTTGGAATCGACAATAAAGAGGGTGATTCCCTTCTCGGGTGCAGTGCTGTCCTTTGTCCTTGTGACACAGATGATGTGGTCGGCAACATGGGCCATTTCCACGAAGAGCTTTGTACCATTTATTAGCCAGTCGTCTCCTTTTGGTGTTGCCTCAATGGTGATTCCAGAAGCATCGAAGACGCCTTCACCTTCGAGGAGAGCCGTGGTAAGAATTAGTTCACCCTGGGCTATCTTGGGAAGCAATTCCTTCTTTTGTTCTTCAGTTCCCGCTTCGAGTATGAGGAAAGCGCTAGTTATAGTCGCTATTAGTGGTCCAGGAAGAATATTTCTACCTATCTCCTCCAGGAGGACGATAAGGTCCTGGAATGTGTAGCCCATACCTCCGTATTCTTCAGGTATGATAAGGCCCATCCAGCCCAGCTCAGCCATCTTCTTCCAGACTTCGGGTGAGTAACCTTCCTCACTTTGTTCGAGTTTCCTTACTAGTGTTTTAGGACATTCTGTGGTAAGAAAATCCCGTGCCATTTTCTTCAATATCTCTTGTGTTTCAGTAAATCTAAGGTCCATAATTCCTCCTTATCGAAGCTTGGTTTATCTCATCCTGGGTAAGCCGAGGCCGTACCAGGCGATGATATTCCTTTGTATCTCATTCGTTCCCATGGATACGGTAGTAATGAAATGTTCGTGGAACATCCTCTCCCATACACCGTCCAATGGGGCCCATCGAGAAGTCTTGACCTGGCCGTATGGACCTAAAATATCCGTAGCCAGAAAAGCAAACCGCTCGCCCAGTTCACTGAAGAAAATCTTACCTGCCGAGGCATCCATCAGGGACATTTCGTTCCTATTCTGCAAATCAGCGACACGGTATGCCAGGGCGCGGGCTGCCTCCAATTCGCAGGCTACCTGGGCCAGCCGATTACGGACAAGTGCGTCCTTGGCTAGCGGCTGGCCGTGCCGTTTGGTTTTATTGCAGAATTCCACTAGGTCTTCTAGCCCACGGATCATGCTCATGATTTCGTTTATGCCGGATCTCTCGAAACCAGCCAGAAGATTCACAACAGCCCAGCCTTCGTGTTCCTGGCCGACAATATTCTTGGCTGGCACATGAACATCGTCAAAATAAACCTCGCAGTAGGGGGCATGGCCATCTAGGTATGGAATCGGCCTTATGGTGATCCCTGGCGTCTTCATATCGTGTAGAATAAAGGTCATGTTATGATGCTTTCGGGCATCCGGGTCTGTCTTGAATACGCCAAAACCCCAATCAGCTTTGAGAGCGCCGGTATTCCAGGTCTTCTGACCATTTATAATATACTCGTCGCCCTTTTTTATTGCTGTTGTGCTCAGAGAAGCCAGGTCTGAGCCGGCATTGGGCTCGCTCCACAGCTCACACCACATGATCTCTCCCCGGGCAATCGGTGGCAGGAATTCTCTCTTTATCTCTTCACTGGCAGCCTGTAACAAGGTTGGAGCGAGCATCTGCACTCCAAAAATATCTACTCCGGGAACGCCATAGTATCCTCTGGCTTCAGCAAAGAGGACACGGTCCATCATGTCTCCTTTGCCGCCATATTCGGGTGACCAGCCGAGTGCAAGCCATCCCTTTTTGGCAAATTCTTTGGCGCAATATAGGTTGTATTCCCAAGCCTCATCATATTCATAGATGGTCTCAAATCCCAGATAGCTTGTTGGTTTCTTTTTTTCGAGTTCTTTACATGTATCATAGAACTCCTGTTTGCGAACTTTTTGTTCGTCTGTAAGCGCAAGGTCCATATACACCCCCTTTGATTTTGAAAATACTATGACAATACCTATCGATTTTACGCCATATTTTAGATTGTGTGGAGGAAGTTGTCAAAGGTTAACCGGGCTGCACTGTGGCCATTATGCTGTCGCTGCGTAGCTGAGGTGGCGGATAAGCAGTCCGGCCTATCGGTCAGGCCCCGTGTGCTTCTAGGTCGGGCGCACTGAGAGCCCCGAACATGTCGTAGTACAGGCCCTTCTTGGCCAGGAGTTCCTTGTGGGTACCGGTCTCGATTATTCTTCCCTGCTCGAGGACGACGATGCGGTCAGCATTGGTCACCGTGGACAGCCGGTGGGCGATAATAATGCAGGTACGCCCCTTCATGAGACGGCGCAGTGACTTCTGCATCAGACGTTCGGCATTGGTATCAACGTTGGAGGTGGCTTCGTCCAGCACCAGGATCGGCGGATTAGCCAGCATGCCCCGGGCCAGGCAGACAAGCTGGCGTTGTCCGGCACTGAGGTTTTCCCCCCTTTCGCCCACTTGCGTCTCATAGCCGCGCTCCAGGCGGGAGATGAAGTCGTGAGCACGGGCCGTCTTGGCTGCCTCGATAACCTCTTCGCGGCTGGCTTCCAGGTGTCCATAGCGGATATTATCCTCTATCGTACCGGAGAAGAGGAAGGGGTCCTGAGTCACGACGCCTATCTGTTGCCTCAGCGACTGCTGGGTGACTGAGTTCACGTTGTAGCCGTCGACGGTCACCTCACCCTTGCCCACTTCGTAGAAGCGGGTTATCAGGTTGGCTAGGCTGCTCTTGCCTGCCCCGGTACGACCCACTATGGCCACTGTCTCTCCGGGGTGGACGGTCAAGTTTATGTTGTGCAGAACCTCAGCGCCGGGCGTATAACCGAAGCTAACTCCCTTGAACCTGATCTCCTTTGCCGGGGGCAAATCAACCGCCCGAGAGGCATCTCTTATTTCGGGTTCCACGTCGAGCAGTTCAAAGATGCGTGCTCCCGATGCCATAGCCCGCTGGATCTCAACATACTCCATTGTCAGTTCCAGCACAGGCTCAAAGAAGCGCCGGACATAGAGCATGAAGGCTACCAGAACGCCGGCGGTCATCTCCCCGGCGAGCACCTGACGTCCACCGAAGTAGATAACCAGGGCTGTGCCCAGCGCAGTTAGTATTTCAACCATAGGCCACATGGCCGCCTGCAGCCTGGCGGCCCTAATGTTGGCACTGTAGTGCTCCCTGTTTACATGTTCGAATTGCTCGGAGTTGAGTTCTTCGCGGGTCAGGCTCTGGGTCACTCGCACGCCGGCTATGCCTTCCTGAAGCTGAGCGTTGACTGTGGCAATGGCCCGCCGTACCTTGATGAAGGCCTGACGGGCATACTTCTGCCATATGAACGCCACTATGGCCAACGCCGGCACGACGGTAAGAGTGAGCAGGGCCAGGCGGGTGTTCATGATGAGCATGATGCAGGCTATCGCTACCAGAGTCACGACACTGAACACGACGTTAAGCATGCCACTGGCCAGCAGTTCCTGTATCTGGTGCACATCGCTTTGCACGCGGGACATGATTCTCCCCACCTTGTTCTGATCAAAGAACCTGAGTGAGAGCCGCTGCAGGTGGTCAAACATCTCCGTGCGTACCCTGTAGAGTATCTTCTGTCCCACATACCCCAAGAACAGCTCTTCCAGGTAGCGACCTCCCCAGCCGAGAGCCACCACACCCACGACGAAGAGGACGGCAATATTGAGCGTGGCCGGGCCACCATTGCCTATAAGCGCATCCGTGGCCATGCCTACCAGCACGGGCAGAGCTACCGTAGAGACGGAACGAATTATCATGCCCAGGGCGCCCGGCGTCAGATCCGACCTGACGGGCCTGAGGTACCTGACCAGTCGCCGTATAACCTGGGAGTCGTATACGTTGCCCATCACCTTATCTGCGTCGAAGGTGCTGGGAAGCTGGCCTCCCCCTGGGCGACCGCCACTTTGATGTGTGCTCAACTCTTGTTAACACCTCCCTGCATGTCTGAGCTGTGTTGAGTGCCAGAATCCTCCCCGGGTGCTTGGGTGGCGGAGAGTTGGGATTCGTATATTTGCCGGTAAAGGCCGTTCCTGGCCATGAGTTCGCTATGTGTACCCCGTTCCACGACCTCGCCATCCTCAAGCACCAGGATCAGGTCTGCGTTTCTGATTATGGGCAGGCGATGGGTGATGATGAAAGTTGTGCGTCCCTTGATGACCGTATTCAAAGCGCGGCGGATAAGGTGTTCCGTCCCTGCATCGACACTGGAGGTAGAATCATCCAGAATAAGGATACGGGGATTGATGAGCAAGGTACGGGCGATAGTCAGACGTTGTTTCTCACCGCCTGAGAGAGTAACACCTCGCTCGCCCACCCAAGTATCATAGCCGTCAGGGAGACTTTGGATGAAATCGTGAAGCTGGGCCGCCTTGGCGGCAGACACTATGCGCTCCATGTCAGCATTGACGGCGCCGTAGGCGATGTTGTCCCGGATCGTAGCCGAGAACAAGAAGGTATTCTGCTGTACTATGCCGACGTTCCTGCGCAATGAGTCCAGAGTCACATCGCGGATGTCAATGCCATCGATGGTGATCCTTCCGCCGGTCACATCGTAGAATCTGGGGATGAGGTGAGCAATCGTACTCTTGCCGCTGCCCAAGCTTCCCACCAGTGCCACCAGTTCTCCCGGCTGCACGCTGAAGCTGACGTTCTTAAGCGCAGGAGCGATCGAATCATAGCTGAAGCTCACGTTTTCAGAACTGACTGCTGCCTTAACTGCGTCCAGCTCAATAGCGCCAGGTTTCTCCTTGACCGCTGATTCAGTATCCAGTATCTCCAGAATGCGTTGTCCGGCTGAGATAGTGCGGGTGAAGATATTCGTGATGAATCCCAGGCGGCGCACCGGCATCGACATCATGGTCAGGTAGAAGATGAACTGGGTGAGTTCGCCCAGAGTCAGACTGCCGGCTATTACTTCTCGCCCCCCATACCACAAGATGAGAGCTACAGGTATGGTTACCAGAAATACCATAAGTGATATGTTGAAGGCCCTCTTGCGAGTAGCGATCATGTGTTGATCGTAGAGCACCTCTGCCTGTGTCGAGAACTTGCGGCTTTCTTCCTGCTCCCGTGCGAAGGATCTCACCGTCCTGACCCCGGTGAGATCCTCCTCCAGAATCGTGCCCAGTCGGGCCATCAACTCCTGGATCTTCAGCCAGATAGGGCGCAGAAGCCTGGCGACCACAACTGCCCGCCAGCTGACGGCAGCCAGGAAACCCACGGTCAGCAGCGCCAGGAACGGGTTGAGCCGGGCCAATAGGAAGGAGATGGCAACGAAGAGGATAGCTATTTGCAGCAGACCCAGCAGGCCCCTACCGAAGAATATACGTATCGCCTCGACATCAGCGGTGCCCCGTGACATAAGCTCTCCCGTCTGAGCCTGGTCGTGGAAGGAAAAGCTCAGTCGCTGGAGCTTGTTGTAGAGAGCATTTCTGATATCATAGGTTGTCTTCTGCGATACTACCTCGCTCAGGTAGCTGTAGCCGAAGGCAGACAAGCCTCTCAGTGCACCTGCAACAACTACGGCAATGCCCAGCCACATAAGGTAGTCGTGACTACCTTCGCCAAGCACAGTATCAACCGCGCGGCTGATCAGCTGAGGTATGATGAGGACGAAGGCTGTGCTTCCCATCATGCAGACAAAGGCCAGCGCGAGCAGCCACCAGTATTCGCGGGCGAAGGTCATCAACCGTAGCAGGATTTTCATGACGGCACTGTGATTATAGCCTCGTGAGCGGATCCTCGCAAACGAGTTGTGTCGACGGAAGCGTGCTCACGACGGAGTCAGGGGGAAACGGGTAGCGATTGGCATCGACACGGGAGTGAGGCAACGAGCAAGTGGTGACTCCGGTCGGAATGAAAACGAAGAGAGCCGGTCTCGGCAGTGGCCGAGCAGCAAGAACGAAGGCGAACATGCTCGAAGGCCAATGCCCGTAGCCATGGATGATGGTGTGAGTTCGCCTTGATCGATAGCTTGGACCGACAGTACCCGGGAATAGGAGGTTTGCGGAAGCCGACTACACTATTTCGAGTCTGACTCGAGTATCCTCTCTAGCGGCTTTTACTCGCAGTAGCGTTCGTAGTGCTTGAGCTACGCGACCTTGCCTGCCGATAACTCTTCCCTTGTCATCGGCAGCAACCTCTAATTTAAATAGTAAGCCTTCATCACTATTTTCCTCGGTGATCTTGACCTCGTCAGGTTCTGCCACAATGGCTTTAACAATGTATTCCAGCAGGTCTTTCATTTCGCCTCCTTAATAGTTAGTTTTGGCCTGAGGCCGGCTTAACTTTGTCTATGATGCCTAGTTTACTGAGTAAGCTACGCACCGTATCCGTAGGCTGAGCTCCATAGCTAAGCCACTTCAAAGCTTTTTCTTCATCAATGCTGATAGTCGCGGGGTCGGTCAAAGGATTGTAATGCCCGATAATCTCGATAAATTTACCATCACGGGGAGAACGACTATCGGCTGCTACCACTCGGTAGAATGGCCTGTTTCTCCTTCCCATACGGCGTAATCTGATTTTAACCATTTAATAAGGTGATTATCTCTTAACTGGAGATGTTTGTCAATGGCTTCTGGCTTAGAGGGCATACTTTAATAATCTGCCGGCACACAAATAAGAAAATTGTATGGTGGTCGGGCAGTTTAGGCAACGATTTTGGGAGAGAATACATATACGGTTGTTGTTTTGAGCTTCTTTCGTAGCAAAGCTAGTTGTGGTTTATATATCCTAATCCTTCTTTCCTCGCATGTGACCGGCATATTAAGCGCTTTTGATATGACTTTCTCCGCTACTTTCCCTTCGCATATTATGGCGGCTTCAGCTTGATTGGCTCCTAGCTCTATAAGCATGGGTAATGGCAATGTTTCTTGCTCATCAGTATCTAGCATGCTTGCCAGATACTCAAGTTCACTCCTTTTAAAGAAGTGGGTGCTGCCATCGTTGCATACCACGTGAGGATATTTCTCGTTTAATAAATTTGATAGCCGCTTTTGACTCTGAGGTAACCCGGTATTTACTATCCTGAGTTCGCCTCTTAAACAATCCTGAAGCATCTTTTCATAGGGAGATTGGTTTGCTTCATCTTGTAATGGCTCGGGCATTTGTTTATTCTCGAGCAACCAGGACTTTCACACGTTTCAGCCGTGCTTTCTCCTCTCTATCTCTCTCCTCAAACTTCATATTCAAGTAACTTATCGTCGCTTGTAATGCCGGGATTACTATGTATTCTAAAGCATTAGTTATTCTTTTGGTCCTGTTTATTTCCATTGCCAGCAAGTCGAAACTTCTCTGAAGCTCAGCTAATTCTACAATAGCTTTGAGAGATTCTTCAGATAACTGTGCTGTACGATCCAACCACGACGAGGTATCAGCCAGACTATACCCTATCTTTGACTTGGTATTTACCGTAAGCTCGAAAGATGGAATTCGCACACCTGCAATGTTTCTTGAGCCGGCGGTAGTTTTGAGGTCAGCCTCAGTAGCTATTAGTTCCTTTTCCAGTGCTATGTACCCATGGTACCCGGCGGCAACTGATAGTGCTTTATAAAGTTCAGAGAATTCATCAAGTAGTTTCCTTTTAGCCTCCGCTGTATCCCTGGCTGTCTGCAAGAATTCCATGGTTAGTATCGAAAGCCTATCCTTAACTATCTTTTGTACTCTTTGGGCAAGGGAAAGCCTGCGTTTTAGTTTTACAAGCTCAATTTTTGTGGGTCGAACTCTAATTAATTCCGGCATTTCCCCTGCACCTGATTTTATGTCCGATACTTGGGGAGGTACTTTTTAATTAAGTCCTCTTTAATCAGCTTCAAGTCTTCTTCGGGCAGTGCTGAAAATAGCTTCCAGGCTATATCCAGGGTGTCTTCTACGGTTCTTTTCTCCCATTCACCTTGAGATATGAATTTTCTCTCGAACTCATCTGCGTTGGACAAATATATTTTATCCCTTTCGCCCAGTGCCTCAGCACCTATAATTGTGGCTATCTCCCTGAGATAACATCCTTCAGCATAGGCAGCGTAGGATTGCATGAAAACATTGTTGTGGTCCTCCCTGGTCTTACCCGGTCCAATCCCCTCTTTCATCATTCGGGAAAGGGATAAGAACACATCTATTGGTGGGTATACCCCTTTTCTTTC